>JAJYGR010000070.1 GCA_021790655.1 Acidobacteriota bacterium
AAGCCTGCTTCGGAAGTCCGTAAAGCAGCCAGGCATGAAGGAATGTCATTTCTACGTGAATCCGCATTGCAGCGGGTCCGCAAAGGCCTGACCACACTGAAAGAAATCAATAAAGTGACCTTTATCGAAGCAGCACGGTAAGCTAAGAGAGAGAATGCGCCTTTTCCCAACCTCACTCCAATCGGCAGTGCGTCCGCGGCTGGCCTGCGAAATCGCACCTGACGGAATCCTCGCGGCTAGCTCCCCATCCATGGAGTCTCCGCTGAGCGCGACCTCTTTCGTCCCGCTGCAGGAGGGCATGATCGCGGCAGGTTTGACGACGCCGGTGTTTGCTGACCGCTCTGCCGCTCTGGCTTCCCTGAAAAACGCGCTCGATGCCATAGAGTCGCGCGGGCGGGACTGGACCCTGATTCTCCCCGATGCCTGCACCCGCGTACTATTGCTCGACTTCGATACCTTGCCGACAAAATCTCATGAGGTGCTGCCGCTGGTCCGTTTTCGTTTGCGCCGCCTTGTTCCTTTCGATGTCGATACCGCGGCGGTTTCCTTTCAGCTATTGAAGTCCTCAAGTCCGGCCAATGGGAATGCTCCCGTGCAGGTGATTGCCGCAGCGATGCCCGCTGATGTGAGAGTGGAATTTGAGTCTTTGATGCGAAGCACAGAACGGGAACCGGGGATTTTGCTGCCAGCAACTCTGGCTGCGCTGGCTGCCTTACCCGATACAGGCTCGCACCTGCTGGTGCATACCGGGTTGCACTCGATGACGACTGCCATTACCCGAAACGGGGAACTGATACTGTACCGTAGAACGGAACACTCCGAAACGGAACCGGGAGAGATGGCGCAGGCTGTCCTCGTTGCCGCTGCGTACTATGAGGACACATTGCATACACAACTGGAAGAAGTCTGGGTGGCGGGCTTTGAAACTCCAGAGCAACTGCGGACACATTTGGAAGTGGATGGCGCCTGGCAGATTCCGCTGCGCAGCTTAGTGAATTCTGAGGCATTTTCCGCGCAAGCCATGCCCGGCAAGGTAGCGGCCAGCCGCTTCACCAGCGTTGTGGGGGCGCTTCGCGGCTAATGCGGATTACGCTCAATCTCGCATCGCGACCATTTTTTGAACTGCGTCCGCTCTTTATGCGTTTGCGCATACTGGCGGCGCTCTTAATGCTGCTTGTGGTTGTATTGTTGGGCCTGTTGCGAGGGGCCGAAGACAAAGCCGCGCGCGCCGAGGCAGCCGTCCATATTTGGACACTCAAAACACAGGCCCTGCAGCGAGAATGGCAGCAGGACGAGGTATTGATGCGCGAGCCGGTCAACGCGGCGACGCTCGACCGCTCTCAATTCCTGAACGAGCTTTTTACGCAAAAGTCCTTCTCCTGGACGACAGCGCTGATGGACCTTGAACTGGTCCTGCCGCAGGGCGTGCAGGTCATCAGCATTGAGCCGCAGATGACGAAAGAAGGGCTCGTACAGGTCCGCCTGCGCATCAATGGACCTCGCGACAAGGCGGTCCAACTGGTGGAAAATCTGGAGAAATCGCCGCATTTTCTGGACCCACGCGTGGCCGGAGAAACAGCAGACATTCAGGGCCAGAACCGTGCTGGATTCCGCCCAACCATGTCTGCGACGACGGACGTCAATGTTGACATCCTCGCCGAGTTCAATGCTGGGGACCTTGCCTCCAAAGACGTAACTGCGGAAGAGAAGAAATCCGGCACGCACGCCACGCGCACAGGAAGCTCAGGAGTCAAAACTCTTCACGGTACTCCATCCCATGCAACAGGCGGTGCGCGTTGACCTTGAAATTGACACCGCCGAAATGGAAAAAGCCTGCTGCGACCAGCATTCGCATTTCCGCTTTGCACTGGCACTACATCGCGCTCATACTGCTGTGTATTGTCAATCTGACGCTGGCTTTTCGGCTTGTTTATGCATGGAAACGCGCTGAAGCGGGCGATGCGCCACGTCTGCGGGAGAGAGAAGCCCAATACAAAGTCATGCAGTTGAAAACCATGCCTCTGCGCGGCCTGGACAAAAAGATCACGCAGGCGCAGGCGGACCAAAAGGCCTTCTACTTAAAAAGATTTCCCGCGAGCTACTCCGCGGTCTTGACCGAGTTAGGCGCCCTGGCCGTCAAAAATAACGTATTGTTGACCCGCGTGCAGTATGCCCCAGGCAAGCCTGACCAAGGTGTCTCGGAGCTGCGCATGGACGCCAGCCTCAGCGGAGACTACGCTCCTATCGTGCGTTTCATCAACGACCTGGAACGCGACAAGATTTTTTTCCTGATAAACGGAATTGCTCTCACTGGGCAGGAGAATGGCATCGTGAGCCTGCGAATGCGATTGACCACCTATCTTCACGCCGACTCCAATGCATCTGCCGGAGCCGACGGTGCAACGATCAAGAGTATCGCGGCAGGAAATTCCGCAACCGGCAAAACACGCGCCACGAAAGTGGCCCACAGTTCGACAACCATGGAGCAGCGGTAACGCAATGGCGATGCGTCTCGGTACAGAGGACAAAAAGAAGCGTCTCCTCGCGGGGATTTTGGTTTCCCTGGCGTTGACGGTGATCGCGCATCTGGTCTGGCAGTTGGCGGGCGGCCCATCCTCGGGACCTTCGCTACCGGATGCAAGCTTTCCGGCGGCAAATAGTGCAACTCAGACGGCTGCGCCCAGCGGAGGCGCCGCCCATGCAGCGCAACATTTGCTGAGCGCCGCGCTGCTGGACCCAACGCTGCATCCCGAGCGCATGGCGATGGCGGAAAACACGAAATATACAGGCACAAGCCGCAATATTTTCTCCAAAGACTCTTTGCCGCCGGTTCCGATTGCATCCATTGAAAAGCCCATCGCATCGGCGCGCACTGGTGCTCCGCTGGCCCCCGTGGGACCACCGCCACCGCCGCCGATCAACCTGAAGTTTTATGGCTTCGCGACCCAGCAGAGCGGACGCAAACTTGTCTTCCTGCTGAGTGGGGACGACGTGTTTATCGCCGGACAGGGAGACATCGTGGACCGTCGATATAAGGTGTTGCAAGTTGAAAACACCGATGTGGTTGTTGAAGATCTCGCCTATAACAACCAGCAGACATTGCCTTTGCAAACGAACTAATTACGGATTGTTTACAAAAGTACAATCATGGCTAAGTAAACGATCCATGCAGTTTGAATCTGCATGGACCTTTTTGGATGCGAATTGAACTTCGACTAGTAGGTCGTCTTTGTTGGGGGAACTACCGTTGCGCGCTCTGTTCCCAGTGGATCGGAAGTACGGTCTGTCGCTACAACAGGTGTGCGGTCTGTTACTGCTACAGGAGTTGTACCTGTGCGATTGTTATTGACGCCATCTTTGTTGACGCCATGGGAACTGGCAGCCTTCTCGCCAGCGGATGCAATGTCTTCCGCGCCTGTTGCCTTCAATATATCTTTAGCACGGGAGATTTCATCGGAAGTATCGCAGTGTGCCGACAGCAACACACCACCGTCCTTCACGCGGCCTTCATATCGCTTTGCTTCGTATTCCGGAATTCCCATCCCGACCAGTCCACCTATCAGGCCGCCGACTGCTCCACCAACGCCCAGCCCAGCAAGGCCGGCCATGATTGGACCTGCGGCGATGAGTGGTCCGACTCCTGGAATGGCCAGCGCCCCAATTCCCGCAAGTATGCCGAGTGTTCCCCCAATCACCCCACCAGTTGTTACGCCAGTGGTTGTGCCTTCGGGGGCTTTCGTGTTTTTCTCGTGGGCAAACTGCCTCGAGCTTTCCTTATCTGCCATTAGGACGGAAATGTCCTGGTTGGTAAATCCTGATGCGATCAAACGATCTGCTCCCTGTTCCGCCTGGGCGACCGTCCCATAGATTCCAAATACAGCCGTATTTTTTCCTGCCATTGTATGTCTCGCTTTCTTAATGTCCTGCCGGTTTTAGGCAGCGACGGTTGATCGTGCAGATGCTTCTAGTTGCCGGATGTATCGACGGTCAGTTGATTGTTGACCATGTCTGCGCTGCCGACGACCGCTGCGGCCTTGCTCGCTATAGTCTGTTTTTCATCCTCAGACTTTACCGGGCCTTTGAGGGTGACTTTGCCATGCCGTGTGATGATTTTTACGTTGTGCGCATAAGTCGACAGTGATCTGTCAGCGATAATAGACTTGCGAATTTTTCGCGTTATTGCCATGTCGGAATGACGATCGCTTTGCTGGTCCGCCGTGGAGCCAGGAGCTTTATTTTGTCCGGAGTTGTCTGGGGCCGTAGTAGTTTGGGAGCTGTCTTGAGTCTGGCTGTATGCTGTCGGTGGAACCATCAGACAAGCTGTGGTCAGCAAGGAAACAGCGAATATCGCGCTTACTCGTGCCGATCGAGAAAGAGATTGGGATAAAGGAATATGGGAAACGAATTTCATGGTGTACCTCTGTATTGCTCCCACGCTGTGGGAAGTGGGGTAAAAAGTTAGGGAAAAGTAAATGCAGCTATACCACTCTATTGGCCGGAGTTAGCGACATGATCTGGAAACAGAAGGCTGGAAGTTTGTGCGCATATAACTTCTATGCAATACATTAGTTAAGATGATTGCTTCACTACCGCAGTTGTCCTGGTCGGTCAGATTTAACTCAATCTGTGCGTAAACACTTAGGAATTGTGACGAATGAACCTGAACGGAGCTTGTATCGATGTCTAATGCTTGGCAGCTAGAAGGAGCTTCTATACATATGCGGGCATTGTTTCTATCAAGATGGACGATCTTCTTCATAGCTTGTCTTAGCGCTTCACTAGCTATGGCCCAGGGTAGCCAGAGTGCAATTGTGTTTAGGATCGGGACGTTTGACCGATCTTCTGCGGAGTTTGCTGGAGGAGCGCCCAAACAGCCGGTCGATTTTATCGTCGGAGAAAGTAATCCCGCGAAAGATTGGTATGCCGCGCAGCCAGCGGAGCTTGTTTCGGCTATGGGTGCACATCCTACGAACGATGCAGCGGCCCCGCGAACAATCACTTTTTCTCTGCCCCATGCACCCGCGGTGGCCTATCGGCTGCGCGTTTCTCTGCTGATTGAAGGCGCGAGCGTGCCCGCTTTGCGGGTCAACATCGATGGAAAACATGGGACCTTCTTTTTACAGCCAAAACTCGATTCCAATATGGGCGACATGATCGATTCCTTTGATCCCGCCTATTCGCATGCCGACGTGACGTTCAATTTTCCTGGCGGTTATCTGCACTCGGGAACAAACACAATCACCTTGCAGGCAATCGAGGAGTCGAACCAAGCTGTACCCGATGCTCATCTGACCTATGACGCGATCGAACTCGATCGCGACGCGGAAGGATTTTCTTCTCGCGCATTCTCCGCTCGGATTGTCCCGACGATCTTTTACCGGAAGCGGCAGGGCCAACTCGACGAGATGGTCGATGTGTTCCTGCGCTATGGTCAGCGGGTGAAGCCAGGAAGCCGTGTGGATCTGACTATCGCTGGCAAGCACTATCATCAGGCGTTTAAGGGCGATCAGGATTTTGGCGAGGAAAAGTTTACCTTCGCTGTTCCAGAATTTTCAGCGCAGACGAAGGCGCTGCTTACATGGAACGCAACGGGGCATGCGCAGCGCAAAGAACAAACCATTAATCCTGAAAAGAAGTGGACCTTGTTTCTGGTGCCTCACATCCATCTGGATGTAGGCTATTCGGACTATCAGGCCAAAGTCGCCGCCATCCAAAGCCGGGTCATCGACGAGGCGATGGCCCTTACGGCGCAGCATCCAGATTTCCGCTTCAGTATGGACGGGGAATGGGACCTGGCGCAGTTTCTGAAGACGCGCGCGCCCGCGGAACAGCAGCGCGCGATCACTGCCATGCAGAAGCGGCAGTTGTTCATTCCCGCGCAATATGCCAATCTGCTCACCGGCTTCCCAACAGCGGAGACGTTGGTCCGCTCCTTGTATGCCAGCGCCAACTTCAGCCGCGAGCACGGGACGCCATTCAACTACGCCAACATTACAGACGTTCCCTCCTACTCGTGGTCGTATGCCTCGGTGCTGGCTGCGGCTGGAATCAAGTATTTGCTCTCCGGCAGCGACAACGTTCGCGCGCCGGTGCTGTTGCAGGGACATCTGAATGAGAACTCTCCCTTCTGGTGGCAAGGTCCGGACGGCCAGAAGGTCCTGTTCTGGTACTCGCGCCACTACATGCAGATGCAGATCATGTTTGGACTTCCTCCACTCGTCTCGGCAGGCCACGAGACGCTTCCTTTGTTCCTACAGATGTATGAACATCCCAGCTACCGCGCCAATGCGGCGATCATCTTTGGCACCCAGGTGGAGAACACCGACTTGTTTCCGCAGCAGGCGGAACTGGCGCAGCAGTGGAACAGCGTCTACGCCTATCCAAAGTTGCAGTATTCTGGCTTCCACGACGCGCTCAAAAACATCGCGCAGCAGTTTGGAAATAACATTCCGACCGTGAGCGGAGATGGTGGCCCCTATTGGGAGGACGGTATTGCCTCAGACGCATATTACG
>JAJYGR010000314.1 GCA_021790655.1 Acidobacteriota bacterium
CCGCCAGAAGCCCGGCCTGGAACAGGCGGTCAAGAATGTTCGATTCCGCTTGCTGCGTCCACATGCGCGAGGCTTGCAGTGGACTCACGTCCTGGGCGCTCTCGCTGTTGTCTTTGACAGCATCGATCTTCACAGTTTCATTGTCGCTGTTGGAAACCGGTATACGCAGGGAATATCCCCAGATCCAGGTCTGAGCACGGAAGAAGTTCGCCTCATCCGGAACCTTTCCCGGCCCATGTTCTTCGGCGTACACGGCGGTCGGGAGCCAGAGGCCCGGTTGTACATTGGTGCGCCAACTGTCAAAGTGGTAATACACATGGCGACCGTTCCTGCTGGTGTAGGTGCCACTGAAGCGGACTATATTGCCACCAGTATCCTCGATCCAGACGCGGCCTATGAAGCGTCCGGGACCTGATCCTGGCCTGGGACTGACATCGAAGAGGTATGTGCGTATGTCGCCGAGAAATTCGCGGCGCACGAACCGGAAGTCGTAATGCTGACGATCAAAATGGTTCGAGTCCAGCAATAACATCTGAACGAATCCCTGGGCGACATATTCAATCTTGAAGGCCTTGGTAAGCCCGTTGACGAACATGACCGAACCTTTGTACATCTTTTTCTTGGTTGCAGCTTCCTGGTAGCGGTTGTCCTCGATCACACGACCGAAATCGACGCGCCCGAGAAAATAGTGGTCATCGAGTGGCACGGCGCTGAGTTGTGTGTCCGGTTTGAAATCCTGAATGTAGGTTTCAACGACCGGCGCGCGCTGCTGTAGCGCCACCAATACACTCTTTTCATGCATCGAAGCCTGATCGATCAACCGCACCATTTCCGGTGTTAGCTTGGCTTGGGGATTGGAAGACTTTCTATGCCTGGCCGAGGCGGGGAGAGCAATGGACACCAACAGCAGGAAGGCCAAGCCTCTGTTGCGTCTAAAGTTCGGGGTAAGGTTCGCAAGTCGCATCATTGTGTTCCTTATATTACTTAAGTTTTTGGTTTATCTATACACAATTACGCTAGCTGGAAATCAATCCGATAATATGTAGTAGTATCGATGGGTTTGCCGTCTCGAGTTGCTGGTTTAAATTGTGTCTGCTCAGCAGCCCGGATAGCTTGTTGATCCAACCCGTGACCCAGACCCTGCACCACTCGAATTACATGCACGCGTCCATCTGCGGAAAAGCGTACTTCCAGCACGACTTCTCCTTGTATTTTCAACTGTTTAGCTTCTGCAGTGTACTGTGGTCTTGGATGTGAAATCACCTGCACAGTGGTTTCGTTGTTGGTCTTGGCCACCATCACCTTAGGAGCACTGGTTGCCACAGCATTGTCACGAAACGCACCCTGCTTTACCGTTCCATGCGGGCCGCCATTGCCCTTACCGCCAGCTATCCCGTCAGAGAACCCGACGGATGCGACCTTGCCACGTCCGCCACCTCCAGGAACGCCGTGCGCATAGCCGGAGCCGAAGTCAACCCCACCGACCTTGCCCTTACGAGCAGACCCGGAGCCAGATGAGTCTCCCACAGCACTTTGAA
The DNA here is from genome assembly GCA_021790655.1 of Acidobacteriota bacterium. GTDB lineage: Bacteria > Acidobacteriota > Terriglobia > Terriglobales > Acidobacteriaceae > JAKAAZ01. Next base: position 1,539 of record JAJYGR010000314.1, read on the forward strand.
AGCTGCCATATGCCGCGATTGTAGCGGGACGGCTTGCGCTTGGATTGGCATGGACGCCCATAGGATCGCCAAAACCGCCTGTTTTAGTGGATGTCTTGCCCATATTATTGGCGACAACTGTAGGAATGTTTGTATGAAACGTTCCTACCTTGGGTTGTGGGGGCAGCGCCACATTGTCTGGACGATAAGGCGGCAGCACCGGAGCCCGCAAGTTGTTCATGCGAACACGGGCCAACTTGGGCTGTGTCTCTGTAGGCGCGCGCCTGTACATGATTTTTGGAGCAATCCGGTTCAACAAGTCGGGCGTAGGAGGTATAACAGGGACGCGCGGTCGAATAATTGGACGCGGAGTTTTTACCGGAGTGATGGGCAATAAGAGTTGTGTCGCTTCCAGTTGATGTTGTACAACCTGATTCTTCACCATAATGAGCGACAAAACAAAAATAAGCGCGATCACAGACACGTTGATGATCAGACTCACTGTGAAAGCTTTGTTGCGGCCTTCCGGTTCAGGAAGCAGGCCGAAAGTCGCGGTCTCCCTGCTGGAAGTACGACGCCCAGGAATTTCAGAGCGACGGGGTGGGGGGCCGGAATCTGATCGCGAGAGATGATCTTTCGTCGCAAAGCTGGTCATAACTACTTTTACCTCGGGCCGATTCAACTGATGACAACTCCAATCAATGCTGTTGAAACCTTCTCCCCCTAATCTGAAATGCTAAGGGTAGATGCTACGAACAAGCTTGCTAAGAGCTGTGCTGTAATCCTAAAGTTGGATCGTTTTCTTTAACAGCGTTTCACCCAAAATGTTGCTGACAGAAAAATCAAATTAAGATCAGAACAGCATTTTGAGCGGTTACTTCGTTTAGATGCCACTCGCCCTGCACGAGTATGTTTTTTTGCAGGGTGTTAAGTTATTTCTCCATATATTGCCAGGACTGCTCGTTTTCTAGTGTTCAAGACCATCGAGCCTCTACTGAATATCAATTGGATGACTATGTTTGCCACTGAGTATGCCACAACTTACTGGATTTGGAATGAATTTCCTTCAAAAGAAGGCAAGAAATCCTTCGAGTTGACTCCCGATGGTCTGCATTTTCATTCTTTTACCTGCCCGAAAACAGTAAAATATGGTTTCAAAAGATGCCATTCCTGGCTACATTCGGCCAGTAATTCAACTTTTTCATCGATCAAACGACAGACCACCAAACAGAAGGAGATGCTCCCTTTGAATGTTCTCGTTACCGGCGGTGCCGGATACATAGGCGGCACAGTTGCTATGCTGCTCCAGGAAGCTGGACATCATGTTGTCATTTACGACAATCTCATCCATTCGCAACGTTCCGCACTGCCAGCAGGACCGTTCTTCGTTGAAGGCGATGTCCGCGACCAGGCCAAACTGGAAGCAACCTTGCAAGGCCAGAAAATTGAAGCAGTCCTCCACTTTGCCGCGCTGATTGAGGCCGGCGAAAGCATGCAAGAACCTATTGTGTATTTTAACAATAATACGGCATCGACGCTCGGACTTTTTCAGGCAATGCAGTCCGCAGGCGTGCAGAAATTGGTATTTTCCTCGACAGCCGCAGTCTATGGAGAGCCGGAAACCACGCCAATCCAAGAAGATGCGGATCTATGCCCCACCAATCCTTATGGGGAATCGAAGCTGCTGGTGGAACAGATACTCCCCTGGCTCCATCGCATCCACGGTCTCCGATATGCCAGTCTGCGCTACTTCAACGTGGCGGGAGCCATGGCTGGCCGAGGAGAGGCCCACGAGCCGGAGTCGCATCTGATTCCGCTGATTCTCGATGTAGCTCTGGGGCGCAAGAAGAACATTCGCATTTACGGGACAGACTATCCCACGCCCGATGGAACCTGCATCCGCGACTATATCCACGTGCGCGATCTCGCAGAAGCTCACCTGATGGCGTTGGCTGCGCTTGACCAGCCGCATCGTCCGGGACGCATGATTTACAACCTGGGCAACGGCCGTGGGTTCTCCGTGTGTGAAGTGGTGGAGTCGGCGCGGCGGGTGACTGGCCACGCCATTCCTGTTGAAGAAGTTCCGCGCCGCCCGGGCGACCCCGCGGTACTGGTCGCCAGTTCCGAAAAGATTCAGAGAGAACTGGGCTGGAAACCTCGTTACACAAATCTGGATGAGATTATTGCGAGCGCCTGGGAATGGCACCAGCAGCGCTATCCGCTTGCTACCCCATGAAAATAAAGTTGACCCTTCCCGCTTACTCCGGAGATAAAAGATTATCTAATAAGCGGTACATGCAGTGGAGGCACCCGTTGCGCGCTGTTGGACTGCATGGCAAGAGCAAGCAGATCGGGGTGGGAAACATGACGATGCATCGCGTGGTATGTGCGGTTCTTTTTGCAGGAATGTGCGTGGCAACATCACCAGCGATCGCACAGGAAAGTCCTGTTACGGAATTGGAAGCTCCACCGACGGCGCAACTGGTGATTACCGCAAAAGCGAAAGGAAGAGTCAAAGGGTCCCGTGAGTTGCCTAAGATCCAGCAGAACGATCTCGAGGTGCGTTTGAAGGGCCATCCAGTAAAGATTTTCGACTGGGTGCCGCTGCAGGGGCCGAATGCCGCCATGCAACTCGTAATTCTGATCGACGATTCCGTGCGGTCGTATTTCGCGCTGCAGATTCCATCTCTCAAGAAATTTATTATGGCGCTGCCTTCTTCCACTGAGGTCGCAGTCGGCTATATGGACGACGGGCGTGTGGACTTTGCGCAAACCATGACTGCCGATCATGCGCTGGCTGCAAAGTCCTTGCGGCTACCGAATGAGATCCCTGGAATCAGCGGTAGCCCCTACTTTGTACTGTCGGATTTGGCGAAGCACTGGCCGTCCAAGGCGGCGACCGCCCGCCGTGTGGTGTTCATGGTGTCGAATGGTCAGGACCCGTATTACAGGAACTCCGATCTCCAGGACCCTTACGTGGCGGCGGCCATCTCAGACTCGCAAAAGGCGGGACTGCTGGTGTATGCGATTTATTTCCGCGTCCAAGGTTATGGCGGCTCCAACAGTATCGGCGCCCTTTACGGACAAAGTTATCTACTGGAAGTCGCCGAAGCCACCGGGGGTGAACTGTACACGGAAGCGATGTCGAGCCCGGTGTCCTTCGATCCATTCCTCAAGCAATTCAAGACCTCGTTGGACCATCAATACCTGCTGGCGGTCGATGCGAACGGTTCAGGTCTTCAGCAGGTCAAGGTGAAATCGAAAGTGCCAGGCGTCAAGCTGGCCGCACCGTCGGAAGTGAACGTAGGCCCGCGATTGTGACTGGTCCCGCGCGGCCAAAAGTCAGCGCGCCGCCCACCCCAACGCCAGCACAGCCAATAACAGCGCGGGCGGCATCGCCACCAGGCCCACACGCAAAAAATGCCAGCCGGTGATCTCGATTTTTTCACGACGGACTGCGATGAGCCAAAGGATCGTCGCCAGTGACCCCGTCACGGAAAGATTGGGGCCAAGATTGATTCCCAGCAAAACCGCGGCGTGCATGGCGAGTGAACTGTGTGCAGCCCTGACTGCGCCCGCTCCGATCAGTCCCATGGGTAGATTATTTATCGCATTGGCCATCACTCCAAAACTGAGCGCGACGGCGCTTAAACCAACAACGGGCGATGAGTGCGCGGCGGTCTCCAGTCCATGCACAGAAAAAGCAAGCGCCCCTGCGTTCTTCAGTGCCTCGACCAATACGAAAAGTCCAGCGACAAGTGGTAAAACGCCCCAGGATATGGCCCGCAGCGCGTTGAACATCACGCGCATTTGCCTTCCAGCGACGAACAGCATCGCGAGCAGACCGGCTGCGAAAGTCGCGGGGCCGATGGGTCCGCCCATCGCCGACGTGACCAGCAGCGCTCCTGCGGCCAGTACTACTCCCAGCGCGGCCCGCCGACCCATGGGGCTTAGGGCCGCTGGTGGAGTTCCATTCTGCATGGGTGGGTGTAAGTCGCGACGACTATGCCAGAAGATCACTGCAAAGGTAGCAAGGATCGCAACCACAGCGGGCAGGAAGAACAGATGCAGCCATTGGCCCAGAGAGGGTAAATGGCCATCGAACACCACCAGGTTGGCCGGGTTTGAGATTGGCAGCACGAAGCTGGCGGCGTTGGCAACGAAGGCGCAGGCAAACAGGTAAGGCAGAGGAGAAGTTTTCGTGCGGCGTACGACAGCCAGGACGGCGGGAGTCAGCAGCACTGCCGTCGCGTCATTCGAAAGCAGCGCCGTGACCACAATTCCGATGCTGTAGACCAGAATGAAGAGACGGACCTGCGAGCCTTTGGAGTGCTCCATCGCCACTGCTGCCAGCCAGTCGAAGACGCCATGCTGCCGCGCCAGCTCCGCCAGCAGCATCATGCCTGCAAGAAAAAGATAGACACTCGTACCGGCCCGCACTGCGACCCACGCCTGGCCGGGAGCCAGCAGGCGAAAAACAACCAGCAGCACGGCCCCCGCCACGGCCCAGACCGACTCCGGAATTTGCCGGGGACGCCACAGGATCAGCACGAAGACCGCGATGCAGAGCACCCAGGTTGCGATTTGTGCGAAATGCGTCAGCATGAAATTTTGATTGTCGCAGATAGACGCGCAATCCTGGAATGGACGTCCTTCGTGTGTCCACCATGGCGGTCAGTAATCATTTACTATGGCTTGGTTGGAGGACCCATGCAAGCAATGCAAATGAACGAGTATCGCAAGCTCCAGATGGTCGACATTGCCGTGCCGGAACCTGCGCCGGAAGAGGTGCTGATTCGCGTCGCAGCCTGCGGCATCTGCGGCAGCGACGTGCATGGCTACGACGGCTCGACGGGACGACGCATTCCTCCACTGGTGATGGGGCATGAGGCGTCGGGCGTCATTGCAGCGGTGGGCGCGGCGGCTGGCGAGTACATCGCCGGCGAGCGGGTCACGTTCGACTCGACCATCTCCTGCGGAGCGTGCGGCTTTTGTAAAACAGGCGCAATCAATCTTTGCGACAATCGCCAGGTGCTGGGCGTCTCCTGTGGAGACTACCGTCGCAACGGGGCCTTCGCGGAATACGTTGCGGTGCCCGCGCGTATTGTGTATCGCTTGCCAGACACGCTGGGCTTCGCCGAAGCGGCCATGATTGAAGCGGTCTCCGTCGCGCTGCATGCGGTGCGGCTGGCCGCGCCCGAGCCGGGAAGCACGGCGCTGGTAGTTGGCGCAGGGATGATCGGCCTGTTGATCTTGCAATCGCTGCGCGTGGCAGGTTGCAAAAACATCCTCGTTACGGATTTAGAAGCCGGTCGACTGGAACTGGCGACGCAGCTTGGTGCCAGTGCAGTGCTTCTCGGATACGCAGGCGCTCAAGCAGGCAAGGAAGATGTCGCTGCGCGGGTCCGGCGCATGACAGGCGGTCGCGGCGCGGACGTGGTGCTCGAAGCAGTAGGCAGCGCGCCTACGGTGCGCCTGGCAATCGACGCTGCTCGCAAGGGCGCAACGGTCACGCTGGTCGGTAATGTTGCGCCGGAAGTCCCCCTGCCTTTGCAGAGTGTCGTATCGCGACAGATTCGTCTGCAAGGGTCATGCGCTTCTGCTGGGGAATATCCGGAAGCCATCGCGCTGCTGGCGAGCAAGGCCATCGATGTTACGCCGATGCTCTCAGCGGTCGCTCCGCTGTCCGAAGGGCCACGCTGGTTTGAGCGGCTCTATGCGCGCGAAGCCAATTTGATGAAGGTGGTCCTGACGCCGGAGCCGAGCGCATGAAGGATGCGTCGGCAACTCCGCGCATGTTCGATCTCAGTGGTCGCGTCGCGCTTGTTACTGGAGCGAGTCGAGGCCTGGGGCAGTATTTTGCCCGCGCATTGGCCCGTCAGGGAGCGGACTTGATTTTGACCAGCCGCAAGCGGGAGGACCTGCTGCCGTTTCAGCAGGAGATGCTCGCACTTGGACGGCAAGCCGTTGCGCTGGATCTCGACGTGCGCGAGGAGACAAGCATCGCGCAGATGGCCGAGCAGGCACACGCCGCCTTCGGGACTATCGACATTCTGGTGAACAATGCGGGCTGCAATGTGCGGAAGCCTGCGCTGGATGTTAGCTGGCAGGACTGGAACCAGGTGCTGGACACGAATCTGCGCGGCAGCTTTTTTATTGCGCAGGCCATCGCCCGCCAGATGGTCCCGCGCGGCTATGGCCGCATCGTGAATATCGGCTCGGTGACGAGCGTGTTCGGCTACGCTGGCCTCGCGCCATACACCGCGAGCCGTGGCGGGATTCGCCAGTTGACCATGAGCCTCGCCGACGAGTGGGGTAGGCATGGCATCACAGTAAATTGCCTCGCGCCGGGATGGTTTCAGACCAAACAAAATCAGGTGCTCTACGAAGACAAGGAATGGGTCGAGTATCTGCGCGAACGCATTCCGCTGAAACGTCCGGGCGCGCCCAACGATCTCGATGGCGCGATTGTGTTTCTCGTGTCGGAAGAGAGCCGCTACATCACCGGGCAGACTTTGTTGGTGGACGGCGGCATTTCCACCGGAGCAATGCGGGCGCTGCCATCGCCGAAAGAAAAGCAAGGATGATTTGCGAATAAAAACTGCGTTCCACAAGGGGTAAGCATGTACCGAACAATGAGGCGTACTTTTACGACATGCGTGGCAACAGGATTTTGCGTGCTTCTGGGTGTTCTTGCGATGACTCCTGCGCATGCTGCAGACGCGAAACTCCGAAAACATGCCGTCTCCCTCGCCAAGCCTCTGATGGTCTATTTGATTGACGTCGAAGGTGGCCAGTCAACGCTGTTTGTCACGCCATCGCATCAGTCGTTGCTGGTGGACACAGGCTGGCCGGACCATAACGGGCGCGACGCGGACCGCATTGCGGCCGTGGTGAAGCAGGCAGGTCTCGACCGCATCGACTATGTCTTGATTACGCATTTTCACCAGGACCATGTCGGCGGCGTGCCGAATCTTGCGCAGCGCATTCGCATTGGGACTTACATCGATCATGGAATGAATCGCGAGCCCAGCGATGCACCTACGCAGCAGGGCTGGGAGCAGTATCAGACGGTGCTGGCGCACTCCCACGCGCAGCGCATTCTGGCGAAGCCCGGCGAAACAGTTCCGCTGGCAGGATTGACGACGACCATCGTCAGCGCCGACGGCAATTTGATCGGCGCGCCACTGCCCGGCGCAGGCCAGCCCAATCCTTATTGCAAGACTTCTCCCACGCACCCGGCGGACCATACGGAGAATGCCCGCTCGGTCGGTATCGTAATGCAGTATGGAAAGTTGCGCCTTGTCGATCTTGGCGACCTGACGTGGGACAAGGAAATGCAGTTGATGTGCCCGGTGAATAAGCTCGGCAAGATGGATGTGTACATCGTCTCGCACCATGGATGGGACAAGAGCGGCAGTCCGGCGTTTGTGGACGCCATCGCGCCGCGCGTCGCCATCATGGACAACGGCGAAACCAAAGGCGGTTCCCCTTCGACGTGGGACATCATCGAAAAATCTCCGCGCCTGAAAAATCTGTGGCAACTGCATTATTCGGCGGAGGGTGGCGCGCAGCATAATGTGGCCGACGCATATATTGCGAACCCAAAAGGCGGCGCGGACGGCAACTACATTCGTCTGTCCGCATATCCGGACGGCAAGGTTGTAGTGTTCAATTCGCGCACTCAGCAGAGCAAGACGTATCCCGCCGCGCAATAAATTTGCAGGGACAACAGCTATGGACGCCGACCAGGTCCGCGAATTTCTTTTGAAGTTGCCGCATGTGGAAGAGACGATGCAGTGGGGAGCGAACCTTGTTTTCTGGGTCGGAGACAAAGCCATCGGCGGCAAAATGTTTGCTTTGGTGGACCTCGATGAAGCTGGCGGCCCAGTGCTTTCTTTTTACGCCGGGCCGGAACGCTACGCGGAGCTTCTGGAAAATGAAGGCGTCATTCCCGCTCCCTACATGGCGCGAATTTATTGGGTGGCCCTGGAGCGATGGGATGCGCTGCGTCGGCAGGAGTTGTTGGAACTGCTTTCGCGCGCGAGAGAGCTCGTCTACGAAAAATTACCGAAACGCACGAAAAATGTGCTGGCGATGCCGCCCACAGCGCGTAAAAAACTGATCGTTGCGAGAAGAAAATTGCTGGCGAAAAAGAAAGCTACTGCGGATTGATGGTTAGTGAGGTCGGATGTTAAAAAGAGTCGTTCTGAACGGAGGTCGTCGCGGCGACGAGTGAAGAATCCAGAGAAAGTTTGCTTGACAAGCGCCGCCAGCACCCTCTGGATTCTTCGGTGCGCTCATAAGGACTCACTACCAGTCTCCGATAAATCGATGCGCTCAATTTTTCCCAGCAACACAACATAGCTCAAAATTCCGATCAACAGAAAAAATCCTGCCAATGCGAATGCCGGGCCGTAGGAGTGGCTCCACTTGATCAGGTAGCCAGTAAAAATTGGCGCGGAAATTGCGGCGAACTGGCTGCCGAAATTCATGATGCCGCCGACGCGTCCGGTGCTACTGGGGGCGACCAGAATGCCGGGCAACGACCAGCCTACTGGCGCCGCTGCGGACAGCCCTCCGATGCCTACTGAGAGCGACAGTAGTGACAGAATCGGGTTTTGCGTCAAGGCCGGCCCCACTACGCCCAGGCCACAGATCATGCCGACCAGCAGAACGCGCTGGCGCACACGTCCTGCGTCATGTCCATGGCGGATCAGCGCATCCAACCAGCCAGCTACAGCGAGCTCGACAATGCCGGCAAAAAACCAGGGGATGCTTGCGGCCCAGACGGCATGGGTCGGACTCAGATGCAGACCTCTGGCCGCGTAGCTGGGTAGCCATGTCAGAAACAGATAAAAGCTGTAATTGTAGGTGGCAAAGCCAATTGTTAACCCTATAATTTTGCGCTGACGGATCAGCCATCCCATCGTCGTCGTCGAGTTGTCGCTCGAAGTGTTTTCCACTTTGCGGTCCTGCTCGATATAGGCGCGTTCACTCGCGGAGAGGTGCGGGTCATCTGCGGGATTGCGATAGATAGTCGCGAAGAGGACGAAGTAAATCAGGCTCAACACGCCGGTGGAGGCGAAGCTGATACGCCAGCCGAAGTGCAGCAACAGCAAGCCAACAAATGGAATGCCGAGCGCCGGACTGAACTTGGCCGCGGAGTCGAAAAATGCGGTGGGCAGGCTGCGCTCGTGTTCTGGGAACCAATGGCCGATGGCTTTGGCGTTCATCGGAAAGATGGATGCCTCGCCCACACCCAGCAACAGGCGCGAGCTGAAAAGGCTGATGAGGCCCGTGGCGGCGGCGGTGGCGAAAGAGGCGACCGTCCACAGAAAGGTGCTGACCACGCCGACGCGTCGCAAACCCAGCCGGTCCAGCAGCACCCCAGCCGGGAGCTGGAGCATTGCGTAGGTCCAACTGTAGGCGCCTAGCAGATAGCCGAAGGAAACGGTGGTCAGGCCAAAGGCATCATGCAGCGCTTGCTGGCCCACGGAGATGTTCACGCGATCCATGTAACTGATCAATACCCCAAGGCCCAGGAGCCAGGGGATGCGCCATCGACGGCGGCCATGTGCTGGAGGGTTTGAAAAGTCAGTGATAGTTATGTTCCTTTTGTCTTGTAAGCGTCCGTTTTCTGGCTCGCTTACATTTGGATTTTGCAATCATTTGCCAGGGTCTATAACGGTTCCCGCTTGCATGGGAGTGGAAAATTCGTGATACTGGAAGTCATGGCTTTTCGCGCCTGCGTCAGCGCAGTGCTCATTCGTTTTGCCTCTTGCTCCAAAGAAAGGACTATACACCTGTGTTGATGATTCGCCTGTCGCGCGTAGGCGCACGCAAGAAGCCCTACTATCGCGTCGTTGTTATTGAGAAAGACCGCGCCCGTGATGGACGCTCCCTGGAAGTGGTGGGAACCTACAATCCGCGTACCAATCCTGCAACGGTGGATTTGAAGCAAGAACGCGTGGACTACTGGACCGGCAAGGGAGCACAGCTCTCCGACAGAGTGCATAAGCTTGTGGCGAATGTGGCTGCGAAGGCCGCTCCACAGGCCGTCTAAATCATCGTCTGCCAATACCCATTTCTTACAGAGAAGAGAAATATGTGTTTTTTTTGAGCGTGGCCTCGGCCACGCTCTTTCCTTTTGGTGTCTATAACTCTGTCGGACTTGTTGTTCGCTCCGTGCGCCCGACATATACATACAGGGAGCTTGGATCGCCAATTGTCCTTCATGAAAAGGGAAGGTAACTTAACTAGTTACTAGTGGGTAAACCACAAAAGGGGCGACAGTTTCCACGCTTTCAGGTATAAAACAACAAGTATTTTCAGGCTTTTAATTCTTTTCGTTGGGGACCAGCATGTCAGAAAATGCTACGGAGCCGTCTGCTGTTGAGTTGATCGCCGAAATCGCGCGCGCACTTGTGGATAAACCAGAAGAAGTGACGGTGCAGACTACTTCCCACGATGCGGCAACGGTCCTGCGCTTGCGAGTGGACCCCACGGATGTGGGCAAAGTGATTGGGAAGCAGGGTCGGACCGCTCGCTCCCTGCGAACCATTCTCGGTGCGGTCAGTGTCAAGCTGCATCATCGTTACACTCTGGAAATTGTGGAAGAACACAAGGCAGACCCTACGCCGGGGCACGGAGAGTAAATTTCTCTTCGGCGAGCACCCTGCGCATTTCTCCCGCGCGACCATCCATGGATCGCGCATGAAACAATAGAGCTGTGACAGATGCAGAATTATGGGTCAGCGTAGCGCGCGTGCTTCGTCCGCAGGGACGCCGCGGTGAAGTCCTTGCCGAGATCCTGACGGACTTTCCTGAGCGATTTACGCAAATGCGAGAGGCTTTCCTTCGTCGCAACAATCCCCTTGCACCCACTCCCATCCTCATTGAAGGGGCCTGGCTGCATAAAGGCCGGGTAGTGCTGAAACTGGCGAAGGTCGATTCCATTTCGGACGCAGAGCGATTGCGCGGGGCGGAAGTTGTGATTCCCATTGAAGCGCGAATGCGCCTCGAAGAGGATGCGGCTTACATCAGCGAATTGATCGGCTGCGAGTTGATCGATCTGAATCAACCTGACCGGGCAGTGGTGGGTATTGTCCGCGATGTGATACAGCAGGAGATGACGGCAGACCTGCTGGTCGTGACCGGCAGCGATGGCACGGAGCATTGGATTCCATTTGTCAAGGCGTATCTGGAGAGGATCGATCTGCCGGGCCGTCGGCTGGAAATGCATTTACCGGCTGGGCTGCTGGAAGTGAATGCGCCGTTGAGCGACGAAGAACAACAGGCGCAGCAAAACGAAGCCGAAGCCTCGCTGCTCGAAAGTTCTGAGGAAGGTTCCCTACAATAGCGACGGCCATGCAATTCGACATCATCACCATCTTCCCGCAATTTTTTGAAGGACCTTTCGGCTTCGGCGTGCTGGGCCGAGCTCTGGAAGAGGGGCTCGTGCGGGTTGGCATCCATAATCTTCGCGAGTTCACCACGGACCGTCACCAGACCGTGGACGACCGGCCCTTCGGCGGCGGGGAAGGCATGGTGATGAAGCCGGAGCCGCTGTTTCGCGCGGTGGAGTCTTTGGGCATTGCCGAAAAAGCACAGCGCGACGCCGCTCGCGAACGAGTCATCCTGCTTTCCGCGCAAGGCAAGCCGTTTACCCAGGCGATGGCGCGGGAGATGGCGAAGCTGGAGCGCGTGGTGCTGCTCTGCGGACGCTATGAGGGTGTCGATGAACGCGTGAACGATCTGCTGGCGGACTCGGAACTTTCCATTGGCGACTATGTGATCTCCGGCGGAGAATTGGCGGCGGCTGTGCTCGTGGACGCGGTCACTCGTCTTCTGCCCGGCGTGCTGGGCAATGAAGATTCTGCCCGCTACGAAAGCTTTGCCGCGGAAGAAAAAATCGATCTGGATGCAAGCGAAAAGACGCCGCGCTCGACCTGCGATTCCGGCGGCCTGCTCGATTATCCGCATTACACGCGACCCTCGGAGTTTCGCGGACTCATGGTGCCTGCGGTATTGAGTTCCGGCAATCATGAGGAAATTCGCCGCTGGCGTCGGCGGCAATCGCTCGAGAAAACGCTGCGTAATCGCCCGGAACTGCTGGAAGCAGCGGAACAGGAGCAAGCCTGGAGCAAAGAAGACCGGGCGCTGTTGCAGGAGTTGAAGAACGAGAGTCTGCGGCAAGCTGATTCGGAGTAGCGCCGACTCGGTGTCTCACTTTTAATTTCCGCTTCTTGCCAGCAGCCGACGTTCCATTAATCGCAAACACAGGAATTTGTAAGCTTGCAATGCCTTGAACTTCGAGGTAATATGGGTTTCCATGGCACCACGCGTAACAAATCCGAATTTTATGAATGGCGTTCCGGAACTGCTGGTCTTGACGCTCCTCCAGCAGGAGGAAATGTACGGCTATGAGATCGTCCAGGCAATCCGCAGCCGCACCGACGCGATAATCGCAGTTGGTGAAGGCGTAGTCTATCCCGTGCTGCATGGGTTGGAGCGCGATGGGGCGCTAACGGCGCGGCGCAAAACTGTTAACGGCCGCAGCCGGATTTATTACTCTGTAACGCCTGTCGGATCGTATCGACTGGCTGATCTATCGAGGTCTTGGATCCATCTTGCTACCGCGATTCAAAGGATGCTGACGGGAGGGCAACATGGCGAAGCCATTCCATGAACTTCGCGAACGATTGCTGCGGGCTGGCGTCGCGCCGCGGCATGTGCGGCGCTATCTGACCGAACTTGCCGATCATTTGGCCGATCTGAGGGCGGAAGAGGAACGCGCGGGCCGCAGCCGCGCCGATGCGGAATCTGCGGCGCTTCTCCGGCTAGGCGGAATCGATGATCTTGCCAAAGCGATGATGAACCAACGCCAGTTCCAATCCTTGTGCGTCAGGGCTCCCTGGGCGACCTTCGGCCTCATCCCGCTTTTACTTCTGTCAGCGGCCTGGTTCGTTGCCTTGTTCATTTTATGGTCAGGCTGGCAGATCTTTCTGCCAGGAGCCGAAACGCCGTTCGGTGCAGGCCACTATCGAATCTTCGATCTCGCGAATCTCTATTTTCAACTCGGCAGGTCGATCTATTTCGGCGCGCCGATTCTCGTCGGTTGGGGAATCGCGCTTATTGCAGCTCGTCAACGATTGAAGGCGATTTGGCCTGCTATCGGTTTGGTCCTGACCGCATTGATGGGCGGCGCGGGCCAGGTTCACGCGCATCCCTCGGTCGCACCCGGCGAACTCGCGCATGTCGGCATGGGCTTCACCCTTGGGTCTTTCGCTCACGGCGTTCCCGACGGCCTGTTGCATGCCTTGATCCTTCTCTCCATCACGGCGCTGCCATATCTCATTTGGAGACTGCAAGAGGCTTACTTGCGTTCCGCCTAGGTCGTTCGCTGTTGCAAAAGGCCAACAGGGACCGAGTGTAAGCTTCAAGCCCAGTTCAGGGTCATCTGAGACTCGGCCGCCGAATCGCCTGGCACCCACAAAACGGTGGATTCCGTGTAAACTGGTGTTTTGGCTTATGCCAATCTTTCCTGGTACAACTTCATCAAGAATAGGGAACTATTATGTCGATTCATCCCGTTATGCAGCGACTGGCTGCCAAGCTTCAGCGTACCGATCTCCCCGATTTCGGCCCCGGCGATACCGTCCGCGTCCAGGTCAAGATCAAAGAAGGCGACAAGGAACGCGTGCAGGCCTTTGAGGGCATCGTGATCTCGCGCAAGAACGGCGCGGAAGGCAGCTATACCGTCCGTAAGATGAGCTTTGGCCAGGGCGTCGAGCGCATCTTCCCGCTGCACTGCAAAGTTGTGGAGAAGGTGGAGAAGGTCCGTTCCGCCCGCGTCCGCCGCTCCAAGCTTTTTTATCTGCGCGCATTGCGTGGCAAGGCCGCTCGTCTGCGCGAAGCGGACTAGTTTTCCCGCCATTTCTTCGTAGAAACTTCCCGACACATCCAAAGGCCGTACTCCCGCTTTCGGGAATACGGCCTTTCTGTTCGTGCGCTACCTACCGAAGGATGGGAAGGAGAACATCGTTGCACCGGACAGCACTCTCATGGGTAGAGGCTGCCCAGTCCCATCCCTCGCCCAACGGCTTAGTTGCGCGGCAGGGACTTACGGTATCTCGGGAAGAACGGGGATTTTTTCAGCTTTGAGCTGGAAGGTGAGCGCAAGCGCGACGGTATCGTCCGCCAATCGAATGCTTCGGTTGTAATACGACGAAATCTGGAAATGTCTCGCCGGGGGTGAGTTGAGAGAAACGGTAACGCCGTTGTCTTCAGAACTGCTGTTGGATACGAGGAGCGGCAGCTTTTTTCTGACGATCACATTCGTGTAGAGCTTTTGGCTGCCGATCGGCATTTGTTCGTACGCATCTCCATCCAAGATCCAGCTTCGTGGTAAGTTAAGCGCGCTGCCTGCTTGGAAGTAGGCCAACTCGCCGAGCGTATCGTAGTTGCGCAGCACCCTCCGGTTCACCAGGTCGCTGCTGTCGCCAATGCCAAGTTGCAGATCGGGCGTAAAGCGTTTGATCGAGGTCTCGAGGTCGTTCGTGATTTCGTATGTCAACTGTCCAGTACTGAGTCCGTAGTTTTTGTCCCCGGTAGGCGCGTTGAAAGCTGCGGTTGGGGTGTAGTGGAGCCACCCTGGCGAAAATTGCGCATGGCCGGCGATCGTGGTGTCCCCCAGCTCTCCGTATTGCGTGCTCAGACGATTGTTCGCACTCTGGGCCGGGTTGTTGATGGGGAGGATTGGCTGGTTTGGGTTGTATTTGAATCCATTGCGGAAAAAATAAATGGGAATCGTTGCGTCTGTGCTGAAGATGCGATTGAATCGATACGAAATGGCCGGTTGGGTGAAGGCTGCCCATCCCAGTTGCGAGTCGTGCATGCCGCTGAATGCGACAGAAGCATTGAAGCCGCGCTGCGGCAGCTCAGGACCATCCAGCGCCACCAGATCTTCCGCCACGTTGAACGATGTATCGGAGTCGTTGGAGGGCAGCGAAGCGGGTGTGCTTGTCTGGCCTAATACTGGGATCCAACTAACGCCCAGCAATAGAAAAATAAAAATCACCAAGCAGAAATCAAATTTCAATCTCATCCACGACACCCCAGCACAACTTTAAGAGTCCCAGAAAAATGCGCCTGTGTGCAAGAGAGAAAATGTGGGGGGACCATCGATGGTAACGGTGTAAACGGAAGCTGCATTCACGCTAAAGGGATGTGTCTCAGGTCCTCAAGCGCCGCTTAGATGTAAACTCCCATACCGTTACTGTTCCGGCCCTTGAAGCATTGCATTCTGGTGGGAGAAAATTGCTCCATTCCAATAGGGCGGATCGATATAAACTCAGGATGCAATGCAGACGACTCCGCGCAGGTCTTCCGACGTTGAAAAGACTGTCTCGAAGCAAACAGAAAAGATGCGGCGGTTGCGCGCCATGATCTGTAGCGATAGGTATGAACGTTCAGCGCGCAGGCAGGGAGCAACTGCCATCGCGGGCGTGGATGAAGTAGGCCGCGGAGCATTGTTCGGACCGGTAGTGGCTGCAGCCGTGATTCTGCCTGCCCGAGCGCGCATTCAAGGTGTGCGCGATTCCAAGCAATTGCCTGTGGAAGAACGCGAACGGCTCAATGCAGTCATTCGCAGCATGGCGGTAGCGGTCGCCATCGGATTCGCGGATGCAGCAACGATTGATGCCATCAATATTCGCCGCGCATCCCAGCAGGCAATGCTGCACGCCATTGCGCAGCTTTCCCCGCAACCGGACTTTCTTCTGATCGACGCCGAACGGCTCGATACACCGTGCCTGCAAAAAGGAATCGTCTATGGCGACTCGATCAGCATCTCCATCGCCGCCGCATCGATCGTCGCCAAGGTCTATCGGGACGCGTGGATGCGCGCGTACCACGAAGAGTATCCGCACTACGGGCTGGCCTCGCATAAGGGCTATGGCACGGAAGAACATCTGCGCGCGTTAGAGGAGCATGGCCCCTGCCCACTGCATCGAACAACATTTGCGCCGGTGAGAAGAGCGATGGAGTTGCGCGGCCAAGGCTAAACCACTACAGCGACTTTTCTCTTGCGCGCAGACTCCATCGCAGTCCAAACCATGCGCGCCAGCAGCAGAATGGCGAGCACGACCGTTACCTTCCATGGCGTGCGCACGCCGGTCTTTACGATCCACCAGTAATGGATGACACCGGCAATGGCCGCGAAGTAGGCCAGGCGATGCAGCATCAGCCAGCGCTTGCCGCCCAGTTTGCGGATCGACCATGCAGTGGAGGTTGCCGCCAGAGGCAGCATCAGCGTCCAGCCAAGCATTCCCATAGTGATGAATGGCCGCTTGCCGATGTCATGCAGCATGGCATGGACGTCGAAGTTCGAGTACAGCCATATCCATGTGAACAGGTGTAGCGTGCCGTAGAAAAAGGCGAACAGCCCCAGCATTCTGCGGAAGCGGATGAGCCATGCCAGATGCTTGCTGAGGCGGCGCACCGGCGTGATGGCGAGTGAGATTAGCAGCAAATACAGCGTGCAAAATCCGGTGGTGTGCGTGATGGTGGCGACCGGGTCCGGCCCCAGCGCATTGGTGAATCCGTGATATACCAGCAGGCCCAATGGGACAAGGCACGTCGGAAACACCACGAATTTGAGCGCAACGAGAAAACGCCTGGGCATGTGGTCTAAAAGTTCTTGCGAAGGTCCATTCCTTGATACAGGGAAGCCACCTGGTCGCCATAGCCGTTGAACATCAGCGTAGGCTGCCGCGCTTTCCAGAACGGCGCTCCGATCACGCGTTCATATTTCTGGCTCCAGCGCGGATGGTCCACATTCGGATTCACGTTGGAGTAGAAGCCATACTCGTTCGGCGCGGACTCATTCCAGGTGGTGCGCGGCTGGTCCTTCACAAAACGCACCTCGACGATGGACTTCGCCGACTTGAAGCCGTACTTCCACGGCAGCACCACGCGTACTGGAGCGCCGTCCTGCTTGGGCAGCGGCTGGCCGTAGAGTCCAAAGGTGAGAAGCGTCAGCGGGTTCATGGCTTCATCCATGCGCAGGCCCTCGGAGTAGGGCCAATGCAGATCGACGGACTTGATCCACGGCTCTTCTTTCGTATTGTCGAGCGACAGGAACTGCACATAGCGCGCGTTGCTGAGCGGCTCGCAGGCATTGATGAATTCAGACAGCGAGTACCCAGCCCACGGAATCACCATGCTCCAGGCTTCCACGCAACGGTGTCGGTAGACGCGCTCTTCCATGGGACGGAGCTTCATCAGCGCGTCGATGTCGAAGGTCTTTTTTTGTTTTACCAGGCCATCCACTTTGATGCTCCACGGACTAGTCTGCAAACGCCATGCATTACGCGCCGGATCGCTCTTTTCTGTGCCGAACTCGTAAAAATTGTTGTACGTGGTGATGTCCTGAAAGGAAGTCGGCGTCACGCCGGTCGTCGAGTATTTACTGGGAACGGTATGCAATTTCGTGTCCGCCTGCACCGCCTGTTGCGGAGAAGCGATGTGCATCAGTCGCTCCGCACCCAGCGCCGCGGCGCCAATCACGGCAGCTCCGGCCATGAACTTGCGACGATTCATGTAGTCAGTCCGGGAAGTGATTTCCGAGGACGGAATGTCTGACGGTCTGCGAATCAACATGGTTGCAACTCCTTCATCTATTAAACAGGCGAACACGCCGATTTGTCCTGCTTATAGATAGAACGCATCTCAGGCCACTTGTGGATGATGAAAACTGCAAACCGGATACACTCTTTCAGGTGGCGGCTCAGGGAAGTGGCTTGTACCAGTTGTGAAAAAAGCGCATCATTGGGCGTTCCAGCACTAGATAACAAACGACACCGACCAGCGTACACACCAAGATACAGAGCAGGATGCCGACATCTCCACCCCAGCGGCCAACGTATCGCCAGAAATGTTCCACCATGCTGCGCGCCGGGTTGGTGCAAAGGTAGATGGAATAGGAGGCATCGCCGAGAAACACCAGCAGGCGCGCAGGCCACGACTGCATCGCCGGGCTCCACAGCACAGCGCCAAGAACGAGCAATGCGGATGGCACTCCCCAAAGCCCGACACGCTGCCAACTGCTGAGGCCGTTCAGGACCATCCCTTCGAAGTTGATCGTGCCATAGCCGGTGAACAAGGTTGCCGTGAGCGCTACTGTTCCGAGGGCTGTCAGCCAACGCCCCAGCATTCGACTCGCATGGGTGCGATTGCCGCTGCTGCGGGCATACACACGCCCTATGACGCAGCCGAAGAGAAATTCCAGCAGGATGGGGTTTGCCCAGACGATGAGCATTGGATAATGCAGGCCGACCAGCGCTCCCAGCGCGACCATGGCACTCAAGGAGACGATGGTATTTCGCACCAGGTGGCGTGGCTGTATCGCCATCCATACCGCAAGAATGTAATAAAAATACATCTCGAAAACGAGGCTCCAGCCTAACGATAGAATGGGCGAAGCGGCTGGATAGCTCAACGATGGGAGCAGCCATGCTGTCGAGAGCCAGGAAACGCTACTCCACAGAATGGGATGGTTGCCCAGTTGGGCCGTGAGAATGATGACCAACGTCAAAATCCAATACAGCGGAAAGATGCGTGTGAAGCGACGCGAAAGAAATGTCCCGGCGGAGTGTTGATTTTTCTCTACAGAGCGCGTCGCGACCAGCGAAACGATGAAGCCGCTGATAACGAAAAAAATATCCAGCCCACTTGCTCCGAAGCCTGCAAGATGAAAGAAGCCAGCCTGCCGCGTGGGAGTAAACGTGGCCGCAGCGTCAATGGAATGCGTCCATACCACAAACAGCGCGGCCACCGCGCGCAGCCCCTGCACCACATTCAGCTTGCCATGAGGAAGAGGCGGCGCATTGGATTCAGATTGCTCCGATACTGTCGTGAAATTCTGTACCGCAGGCATGATGTCCAGGTCCACTCTTGAGATCGTTGCTGCTCGTCAAATAGCTTATTTAACTGGCGAACAGCCGTTCCTGCTCGGCTGCGTCCAACTTGCGCCGGGTGCTGGGATGGATGACCGCGACGATTTCCAGCGATAGCAGGGCGGTTCGCGGAACAAAAATTCTCTGCGTGTTGGACCGCATATCTGGCGGCGCGAACTGGATGCCTTCCGGCTCCAGCAGGGAAACGTCGTTGCTGGCCAGCCCTTCCAGTTCCTCTCCATCGCGCAGGCGCATACGCAGCCATAATCCCGCGGTACGTGGGCGCGAGCTGAAACTGCGTCGCAGCAGCCGTTCGGGGTCGGTCGCGTCGCCAGTCAGAAATTCTCGCACAAAGCACACCATCTTGACTTCCTCCAGCGCCATGGCGAGCACCTTACCGGTCATGTCCAGCAGTTCCAGCTTGCCGTGGTGGGCGAAGCCCTGCGGATCGACGTAGCCAGACTGCCAGTCGCGGCTGAACTTGCGGACGATCACTTTTTTTCGACTTGAAACCGAAACTCCCACACCATGCTCCCGACTTTTGCGCGAAACTCTGGCCCCGAAACCTGGCCCCATAACTTAGCAGGGATTGTCGCATGAAGCGCAACCGGCGCAGCGTAAATTGTGCAACTGAATGGAAAAATACCTTTCAATGTGGTATTGTAGAACATTGTGTGTGCGACGAAGTCGCTTACATCTAATTGAAAGTAATGGCTTTAGCGGCGCGAACATTATGCTGCTGGCCGAGGCGAAAACTGGGCATGCCCGATTATATCCAACTGCTCGAATCCAAACTTTCTCCCAATCAAAAACAAGCATTGAACGCCATGACCGATGTGGCGCGGGCACGGGGTATCACGGTCTTTCTGACCGGTGGGGCGGTCCGAGATATTGTCAGTGGCGCTTCCGTGAGAGACCTGGACATCACCGTACAGGCCAATCCGCTCAAGTTTAAGAAAGATTTAGAAAAGGCGGGCTTCGCCATCACCGGCGAGCATGAGCCGTCACAGACGGTCTACCTGCGATTCGACAAGCAGGCACGTGTGGAAATCTCAGCAAGCCGCACAGAAAATTTTCCCAAGCCGGCACGACCGGAGTACAAGCCCGCGGGAATTC
Source organism: Acidobacteriota bacterium (assembly GCA_021790655.1). GTDB lineage: Bacteria > Acidobacteriota > Terriglobia > Terriglobales > Acidobacteriaceae > JAKAAZ01. Next base: position 21,593 of record JAJYGR010000314.1, read on the forward strand.
TGGAAGATTTGCGTCGGCGCGACTTTACTGCGAATGCTATGGCATTGTCGCTGAATGAAGGCTCCTGGGGGCTGATGCTCGATCCGCTGAATGGCATGGCGGACATTTCCTTGCGTCAACTGCGGCTTGTCGGCAATTATGGTTTTCTTGAAGATCCTGTCCGCATGGTCCGCGCCACGCGTCTGATCTCCCGCACCGGTTGGGAGATGGAAGAGCGCACGAAAGCGCGCTACGACAACGCGAAATCGGAAGGCGTCATCAGCGCCATTACCGCTGTGCAGCGCGGCTACGAGTTGGAGGAAATTGCGTATGAAGAAGAGCCTCTACAGGTAATGAAAGCGCTGGAGACAGAAGGCTGGATGGAACATCTGTCCCCCGCCTGGAACAGCCGTTCTGTCGACGCGCAGGGACTGGAGCGGCTGCATGAGCGTCTGGTGCAACTGCTGATGGCCGGTTTGCACCCCGATTCATCGGCGGCGCAATTTCGTTTGCTGACGGCCAAGCTTTCGTCGAGCCACCTTGCGGCGCTGAAGCGTCTGTTCGTGCGGAGCGATCTGCTGAAGCAGGCCCAGGCGCTGGACGAAGATGCGAAAAAGATACTGCAACAGATCAGCGCCAAAGATGCGGCCAAGCCTTCGCAACTGTGGAAGCTGTTGCACAGCGCCAAGCAGGATGCCGTGCTGTGGCTCTTCTTTACTGGCAAGGGAGTGAGCATACAGAATCGGTTTGAGAATTTCTTTACCAAGTGGCCGGAAGCGCGCCAGAAAATTCCCAACGCCATTTTGCAGGACATGCGCATTTTGCCGGATGTTGAAGGCTATGCCGAGTTGCTCGACAAGTTGACGTTCGCATTTATGGATGGCGAACTGCCGAATGAAGAGGCGATCCGTAAGTTTGCAGAACCGTACTCACCCCCTGCGCCGCCTCCACCGGTAATTGTTCGCCGTGCCCGCGCCGTGAAGCGTGTGGTCGATCCGAAGGGAAAGGCCAAAGGGAAAAAGGCCGCAAAGAAAGCTGTGGAAGCAGCGGAAGAAATCAGCCTGGCAGCGGAAGCGAACGGTGTTGCCCCAGGGCCAGTTGCGGAACTGGCGGCAGCGTCGCAGACAGCAAAAGCAGCGGGTGGGAAAGGCGCCTCAGCGAAGACGGTCGTGGCCGAACCGCTTGCCGCGAAGTCTGTCTCGAAAGCCCCGACCAAGGTCGCGGAAAAGCCCGGCGCATCGAAGCAGGTTGCCAAGGCGGAAGCCCTGCAAGCAAAGGCCGCCGCGCCGGAGAAGAAGAAGCTGGAGAGCAGTAAATTAGCTGCCGGAAAGCCAGTCGCCAAGGGAGCTTCAGGAGCGAAGAACGGCAGCAAATCTACAACAGTCATCAAGACTGCGAAAGTCACGAAGAAAGCAAATGGAGCGGTCAAATCCGGCGCCAAGGCGAGCCACACAGAGGCAACTTCAAGGACGAAAAAGCCTGCGAAATCCTCTGCGAGGACGCATGTATCGGCCAAGCCTGCCCACAAGGCTGTGACGAGGAAGACATCTGCTTTCTCTGCAAAAAAGGTGGGAAAGCACGCGGTAAAACCGGCGGCGAAAAAAGCTACCGCTCCGTCCCGCAAGAAGTCCTCGACCAAACCGGTCATGAAATCCAAGGAAAAAGCCTCGGCAAAGACGTCGGGGAAGAAGAAGTCTGGCCGGTAGAGTAAATCACGTCTCAAAATCGAGGATGGGGCAGACGCATTCCCGATTCGATACAAACCGCAGGCGTTGAAAAGTCTCAATCTCCGCCACTATTAGCCATCACGCTGATGACTTCTGGCGGGAGGATACCAAGTTCCCGGTAAACGGGCCGGATGTGCAGGCGAATGTTTGGCAATTGGGTGCTAAACCATATCGCTCCTGCGATGCAGAAACTTCCACTAATGATAATGGTCGCCGGAGCACCCAGCAGATGCGCCAATCCGCCAGCCAGCAGGTTGCCAAAGGGAGCCATCCCAACAAAGGCCATTGTGTAGTAACTCAGCACGCGGCCACGCTTGTCTTCTGGAACGACGGTTTGAATGATGGTGTTGCTGGCCGCCATCCCCCGCATAAAGCCGAAGCCCGTAATGGTCATCAGTACCAGAGATAAGGGCAGCCAGCGCGACATTCCAAAGGTAATCAATCCCACTCCGAAGATGGCGGCGGAAATGGCAATCATGCGGCCAAGTCCCAGAACTGACTTGCGAAATGCAAGTGAAATGGCGGAGGCCAGCGCGCCGATTCCGACGGCCCCCATAAGAAAGCCGAGTGTGTGCGGTCCGCCATGCAGAATTTTCGCGGCGAAGATCGGCATCAGCACGGTGAAGGGCATCCCCATCAGGCTGATGACGGCGAACAGCAGCAGGATGGTACGGACCGGCGCGAATCGCGAGACATACTCCCAGCCTTCCTTCAACTGCTCGATCATGGGAACGACCTTTCGCTCCATGCCGGAGACCTTCAGTCGCATCATCACCAGGGAGATAATGACGGCAATGTAGCTGATGCCGTCGATGAGAAAGCAGTAGCCTTCTCCGAAGCCCGCGATGACCATGCCCGCCAGCGACGGCCCCACCAGCCGCGCCATATTGACCATGGAAGAGTTGATCGCAATGGCGTTGCCGAGATCGTTACGGTCCTCGATCATCTCCACCATGAATGCCTGCCGTCCCGGCATGTCGAAGGCATTGATCATTCCCTGGAGGACGCTGAGCCAGAGAATTTCCGTGACGGTGATTCGGTGGCTCAAGGTAAGCGCGGCCAGCGCGAGAGACTGTATCATGGCCAGCGCCTGTGTCACGACCAGAACATGTCGGCGATTCAGCCGGTCCACCCATACGCCAGCGAAGGGCGCGAGCAGAAACGTTGGGATCTGCCCGGCGAAGCCGACGACGCCCAGTAGCCACGCCGAACCGGTAAGCCGGTAGACAAGCCAACTGGTGGCAAGCCGCGTCATCCATGTGCCGATGAGGGAGATGCTCTGCCCGCCGAAGAACAGGCGGAAGTTGCGATGGCGCAGCGCGCGCCACGCGTGCGACAGCCCGCTCTTTACAGATGTTTGGCTGGTGGAGGAATTCACGCTGGAAGAATCAACTTTGTTCACGTAGGATTTCCAGGTTCGCTGTCATTATTTTAGATGCCTTTGCATTCGCATCGACGCAAACTGTCATTTATGCGCAGCAGGCGTGCGCGCAACGTATGTGTAGCGGAAAGTTTCGCCCCGGATTTCCTCAGCCTGTGCGTCTCCTGTGTCGCATTGCCTGCGTTTCTCCGCCAGCGCCGACTAGAATCGAAGCAGAGATCATGGCTGAATTTACTCATTTACATCTACACACAGATTACTCGCTGCTCGATGGGGCCTGCGATGTAGAAAAGCTGGTAAAGCACGTCAAGGGCATGGGCCAGAAGGCCGTTGCGATGACGGACCATGGCAACATTTATGGCGCGGTGCAGTTCTTCGACGCCGCGAAACAGCACGACATCAATCCCATCCTGGGCTGCGAACTTTACATCTGCCAGAAGGAAGACCATCGCGCCGATCCGCAGGGCGACCAATATCATCACCTGCTGGTGATCGCGGAAAACGATGAAGGCTACCGCAATCTGGTGCGCATTACCTCCGAGGCATCGCTACACGGCTTCTATCGCAAGCCGCGCGTCAGCAAAAAATTTCTGGCCGAACACTCCAAAGGGCTGATTGGATTTTCCGGTTGTCTGGCGGGCGAGTTGAGCGGCCATCTGATGAAAGGGAACTACGATGCGGCGCGTACGACGGCCAAGCAGTATGAAGATATTTTCGGTCGCGGCAATTTTTATCTGGAGATCCAGGACCAGGGACTTGAACTGGAAAAGAAGATACACGCCGACCTGTTTCGCCTGGAAAAAGACCTCGACATTCCGCTGATCGCCACCAATGACAGCCACTATATCGGGCATGACGATCATCATGCGCACGACGTTCTGCTGTGCGTGCAGACGGGCAGCACCATCCATGATGAAAAACGTTTTCGTTTCGACGGCGACCAGTTCTATGTAAAGTCCGCGGAGGAAATGCTCAGCGTCTTCTCGCAAACGCCGGAGGTGGTGGCGCGCACCATGCAGTTTGCCGAGCGCTGCCACGTCAAGCTGAACAAGATTGAGAATCCCTTCCCGCAGTTCGATGTGCCGCCGGGCTTTACCATCGACAGCTATTTTGAGAAGATTTGCCGCGAGGGATTTCGTCGCCGACTCGATACCTCGGTACAGTACCTGCGCGACAGCGGCCTGCTGCGCCACACTACGGAAGAATACGAGCAGCGCTTGCAGCGAGAGATCGACTGTATCCAGCAGATGAAGTTTTCAGGATACTTTCTGATCGTGTGGGACTTCATCCGCTACGCGAAGGAGCAGGACATTCCGGTGGGGCCGGGGCGCGGTTCGGCGGCAGGCTCGCTGGTCTCCTACGCGATGGGGATTACGGATGTCGATCCGCTGCAGGGCGAGCTGCTGTTCGAGCGGTTCCTGAATCCCGAACGCGTGTCGTTGCCGGACATCGACATCGATTTCTGCATGAACCGGCGCGGAGAAGTGATCGACTACGTCACGCGCAAATATGGCCGCGAACAGGTAGCGCAGATCATCACCTTCAACACCATGGCGGCGAAGGCGGCGATCAAAGATGTTGGCCGCGCGCTCGCCATGCCCTATGGCGAGGTCGATAAAATCGCCAAGTTGATCCCGGCCACGATTGGCATGACCATCGACGACGCGCTGAAGGAATCCGAGCCGCTCCAGCAGGTGTATGAAAACGATCCACAGATTCGCGAGCTGATCGACATTGCGCGCAAACTGGAAGGGCTGGCGCGCGGCGCAGGCGTCCATGCCGCTGGGGTGGTGATTGCGCCCGAGCCGCTGACCAACCTGGTGCCGTTGAGCCGCAACAAGAACGACGAAATTGTCACCGCGTACGACATGAAGGCGATTGAAAAAATTGGCCTTCTGAAAATGGATTTTCTTGGCCTCACGGCGCTGACGGTCATACATGAGGCGTTGCGACTGGTCCGCGTCAATCATGGTGTCGAGGTCGATATGGAGACCATCGCGCTCGGTGACAAGCAGACCTTCGAGCAGGTATTTCATCGCGCGTTGACATCCGGCGTGTTCCAGTTTGAATCGACCGGGATGCGCGATGTTTTGCGCCGTTACAAGCCGGAGTCGATTGCCGACCTGACGGCATTGAATGCGCTCTACCGCCCTGGACCGATGGCGATGATCGACGATTTCATCGAGCGCAAGTGGGGCCGGAAACAGGTCCTGTACGAACTGCCGGAGATGGAAGCGATCCTGAAAGAAACGCTTGGCATCATGGTGTATCAAGAACAGGTGATGCAGATTGCCAACGCGATTGGCGGATATTCACTCGGAGAAGCCGACCTGCTGCGCCGCGCGATGGGCAAAAAAGATCCTGTGGAAATGGCCAGGCAGCGGAACCGTTTTGTGCAGGGAGCGCTCGATAAAAAATTTCCGCAGAAGACCGTCGAACACATCTTCGACCTGATGGAGAAGTTTGCCGGATACGGCTTCAACAAATCGCACTCGGCGGCCTACGCGTTGCTGGCCTATCACACGGCCTATTTGAAAACGCACTACGCGAAGGAATTTATGGCGGCCCTGCTGACGTCTGAAGTCAGCAAGCCGGACAACGTCGTCAAGTACATCAAGGAGTGCCGCGAGATGGGCATCGCCGTCGAGCCTCCGGACGTGCGTTCGAGCGATGCAGATTTTACGCCGCATGGAGAGGCGATCCGCTTCGGACTTTCAGGCGTGAAAAATGTTGGTCGCAACGCCATCGACTCCATTGTGCAGGCGCGCGGCGCGGATAAACAGGAAGGCTCGGCCTTCACGTCTTTCTGGGATTTTTGTGAGCGCATCGATCTTCGAGTCATGAACAAGCGAGTTCTGGAATCGCTGATCAAGAGCGGAGCGCTCGATTGCTTCGGTCCACGCGCCGCGCTGATCGCCGCGATCGACAAGGCAATCGAGCGGGCGCAGAAATCGCAGCGCGATACGGCGGCAGGCCAGCATGGGTTGTTCGGCTTGTTCAACGACGCTCCAGCCGCTGGGACGAAAGCGCATCAGGAAGCGTTGCCGAGCGTGCCGGACTGGGACGAGACACAGCGGCTGCAAAATGAAAAGGACGTGCTCGGTTTTTATGTTTCCGGCCATCCGCTGGGCAAGTATGCGGAGAAATTGCGCAATCTGCCCGGAGTGGTGGACACGCAGACGGCGCTCGAAATGACGCCGGTGGCTAGCACGGGCCGTCGCGATGCTCAGAACGAAAACGAAATTTCCATCGCCGGGATACTGATGGGCGTACGTGTGGCAAAGTCGCGCAAGGGCGACCTGTACGCGCAGGCGGCGCTGGAAGATTTGACTGGCAAGATCGAGCTGATTTGTTTTCCTGAGGCGTATAAGAAGCTCGCGGAAAAGTTGAAGATCGATGTGCCGGTGCTGGTGCGCGGCGTGCTACGCGGGGAAGAAGATTCCGCGCCGAAGCTGGCCATTTCGAACATCGCGGCGCTGGAGGACGTGAAGATCAAGTTGCCGTCGAGCATGCGGATTCGCATTGCGCTGGACCGATCGAGCGAAGCGGCGCTGACGCAATTGCACGCAATGATAGTGGCCACGCCGGGGCCGGGGAAAATCCTGCTGGACTTTGAGCAGAAGGATGAATTTCTCGTCGTGCTGGAACCGGAAGGACTGTCCGTGGCTGCGGACAAAGGATTCGTTGAACGCGTGGAAGAATTGATGGGTCACGGCGCGGTGCGAGTGATTGAGTAGACGTCCAGCCCTTAATCATCCTGCGGTTCGGTGCGACGTTTCTGTGCTTTGTCTGTGGGCGTCTGGATGCAGCGGTCGGAAACACGTACCGGGTTTGAGCATTTGCCCGCTGCCGCCCGGGTAAAAGAGCGATAGAGCTTGCTGACATC
>JAJYGR010000288.1 GCA_021790655.1 Acidobacteriota bacterium
GCACGAAAAGGGTGAGCACGCAAAAAGCTGTCTGCTGCCTTCTGAAGGAATGAGCTTCGAATACTTCTAGCGATGGGATCTTATGCATCGTCTTTGTCGCAAAAGCGGCGGCATCTTGAGGGTACGCCTCAACGGCTCGGCTTTGCGAATGGTCGAGGCACATAATGTTTGTCATCGCTGATTCGGTTGTTTGCTATCGCAGGCGAAGCGGTCGACGGACCGGTTGCTTCCGAAATCACGGCATGCACGCCAAATTCATGCACCAGCCGGCTACCCGTATAGGCAGTATTCACGAGAAATACAATTCCCCCGAAGTAGAAAGCCAGGAATGTCAGGGGTAGAACCGTCGAAAAGAGCCTGGTTTCCCGTCGCCGCAGGATACGTGGAAGAAGAAAAATTGCGAGCAGAATAATCGACAATTCCGAGAACACAATGATCGTTTCCGATGCGAAATTTTGATGAGTTTCAAGAATGGCGTCCATTGCCCCTCCCCGTTCCACAAGTCTCGCCGCCGCTTTTCCGGTGGACGTGGCAATGAACAAGCTGGTCGTGCCCAGAAGCAGCAGAAAGATTGCAGTCATCATAAAAGGCCTGCCTTTTGGTGGAGGCAACGCCGCGCTGATCACGATGAACAATGGGCTCAGAAGCAAAAGTACGATCGGGAAGTGAATGATGAGCGGATGCAATCCGTCCCAGGGCGGCATAGGCGGAAACTGGTGCATGATCAACCTCATGGAATACGGGGCCAGTCCGCCTCCAATCATGGCTAGCGGACCGGATTGCAGCTCAAGCCACTTTTTCGAAATCTTCCCGTGGGGTGAAGCACGAAGGACAATTGGCAAAATCCATCTCACTTACCGTGTAGCCGCATGTCGGACATACAAAAAATACCGCGCTCTTGGAGCCTTTCAGTTTGTCCAGATTCTTCAACGATCGCGTGTAGAGTTTGGCGTGCTCCGCTTCAGCCGTTTTCGCCAACTGGAGGCTTCTCATCGCGGCCTGATTACCGTCCAATGTGGCCTGTTGGAGAAAAGTCGGATACATGATGTCGCGCTCGTAGGTCTCACCCTTGATCGCGGCCTCCAGGTTCTCTCGCGTTGACTTCACTTCTGGCGATTCAAGCTTGGCCTCGGGAACAGCGCCCATGGCTTTGATGATCTCGGCATGATTTGAAGCGTGGACGCCTTCCGCTCGTGCCGCCGCACGGAACAAACTGGCGATCTCACCATAATTCTCGCGATCCGCTTGCTCGGCAAAGGCGAGGTAACGCATATGCGCGTTGCTTTCACCATTGAAAGCTGCCTGCATATTCTGCAGGGTTGTGCTTGCGGCCGCTGCACCAGCACTTACCGCCGGCAAGGAAACTGCTACCACATTGGCGAACATTCTTTGAATTCCACTCATCTCAGACTCCCCGATCTGCGCTATGCCCATCGTGTGAACTGCATCTATTCCTATGCATGTGATCGACCAACATACAACCGCGATGAAGATGCTGCAAAGGCCCCCTGACGGGCGCACAGAGCCCGCCCAGAGACGACAATTCGTCCGAATCATTTGACAAATTCGTCAAGGAATTATGACAGACGATCAATTATTGGGGAACTATTGCGCAAGATTTCTATAGAAAACAGACCAGCCCCCTACGTAGCGAAGACTGGTAGCCCAATTGCATTCGCTCAAAGTATCTGCCGGAGAAGAATCCCAGTCCAAAATGCCTTCGGCGTCAGGCAGAGAGTGAATTCTTTGAGCTACCCCTCCGCCATTAGGAGTGATCCATGCAGCATGACCCCGGCAGAACACTCGCCAAGCAACAATCGACCGGAACCATTCTTTACGTGACCGACCTGACGAGCGATTCTGATGAGACGCTGGCGTCTGCTTGCGACATGGCGGATAGAAACCGTGCCGCGATCGAGCTGATCCATGTAGTGGATGTGGTGCAGGAGCAATCCAACCCGGATGCACAAATGGGTATCTTGTACCGCCTGGAGACACTTGCCCGCAGGTTGAACAATCTGCGCCGGAATATTGTGCCGCTGCTCTTGTTTGGGACGCTTGAAGATGCGATTACAAAGAGAGCCTGGGATACCAAAGCCAGCATGGTTGTATTCGGGAACGACAGTTCTTCTTCCGCGGTTATGCAGGAGAGGCTGGCCCGAATTCGACGAAGAGTTTCATGCCCAGTTTTCATCATTTCCGCCCGTACCGCGTAGAGGTTGGATCACATACAACACCGGCCATCGAAAGGCTTGAGGATCGAGGAGATCACCAATGAACAACGGCGTGAAGCAAAGGTGCCCCGAGAGGAGACTCATGTTCAGAAAAATTCCTGCTCTGAAGAGCAATACAAAATTGAGACTCCTGATCGTGGATGACGAGCCCTCCGTTCGAACGTTGCTGGCACAAGCCCTGACCCTCTCTGGCTATCGCGTGCAATCTTGTGCGGGCGGTTTGTCCGCACTTTCCACGATCCGACAGGAAATCCCGGACATCCTGCTCTCCGACCTCAATATGCCCGGGATGTCCGGTTTTGAATTGCTCGCGGTTGTCCGTCAAAGGTTCCCGGGAATAAAAACCATCGCCATGAGCGGCGCATATTCTGGCAACGAAATGCCGGCGGGCGTTGTCGCTGACGCGTTCTATGGCAAGGGAACCAATTTCCATGCTTTGATCCAGATCCTGGATGCGATGGCTGTGCCGCCCGCCCGGTGTTGACACTCGGGACCCTGGTCATCCGGCTGCCGCAATTTTTTGCGCGGGTGTTTGAATGCGCTCAATGCACCGTCGAACTGGGCTCGACGGCGGGCGCCTCTAAGTTTGTGGATTGTGAGAGTAGCATCTCGATGGCTTCTGCCCGCCGGGTGTCTGGATCGATCCGCGTATAGGCGGTGTTGCTTGTTTTGCAAATGTAATGAGACTGGGAAAAGAAAAAGACTGTGTAGGTGAAGTCAAAATCCATGTCAGTAATTTCCCAAACGTTGGGAAGCACCTCACGTTGTTCAATGCGGAAATGGCCGCCTTTGTGGAGCCTTCCCAGGATTCCCCATCCAAAGGAGACATTCCGGAATATCTCTCCGTCCACACGAAGAAGTTGATCTACGCGCGGGTCAACTTGGATGACGCCGCGCATCCCTTTGTAGACCCGAGTTTCGCGGCTCTCAGGATTGAAATACTCCGCGGGGAAAAACTTGAATTCCAGGATGCCGGATTCCTGCGTGCCCGACATCTGATACGAGAACGCCGTGGGTATCGCCGCCACCAATTTCAGACGCCGCTGCGTCTCCGCATCCTGTTCCGGCGTGACGGTCTGCGATGCCGATCGTTGCAGAAGCGCCTTCAGCCTGTCGACCTCTTTTTTCTGTTGGGCTGCAGTCAGCGGACGATCGCCAACTGCAATCAGGCGGTCTACTCTGCCCTCTTTCGTGAAGATGACGTCCCGAATCTCCGATCCCCAGGGAGCTTCCATTCTTTCCTGAAAGCGAATGGGCGTGGGAGAGCGGATCTGCTTCAGCAGGTTTTGAGCGGATCGACGAACGATCGCTCCAGGTTGTGCAGACGAGTTCTGCGCCTCGACCGCAGACATCTTGTTCCAGGAAACCAGCGGAACCGCGAAAAGAACGACAAAAGCGACAATCCCCGTTCGAACCCGATTCCCCATGAACAACACCTGTAAATCGACACGTTTCGTTCATCCATGGCACCTGAACCGTCCACCCCAGGCTGCGGCTGGAACCCTGCCAGACGGCACTCCCGGTATGGCAACCCGATTCCATCCATCCGACCTGACCTTAAAGACTGAAAAAGAGTCAGCGGGGAAGTTCGGATACGGATAACGCTCCCCTTGTCTCGCGTTTCCTGGAGGAGGTTGTGGTCGATTTCCTTAAGTAAATCGAGAATATTGGGCAAGGCGATCGATGCATCAAACCCTGCACCCTGCCGTGGAGACGAGTTCCATCCACCTGATCTCCTCCACGCACGCCCATGACGATGTAGTCCGCCTTCCGTTCGCGGGCTAATTCAAGAATAATCTCGCTTGCATCACCGGTCCGGATAATGGACTCGGCTTCCACATTGGCTGTACGAGCGGAAGCCAGTAGCATACGCATATCCTTTGCGCGCAGATCTTCAAGTTGCCCGGCAATCGGTTCGACCGCAAAATCGTATTCAACAGCATGCACCAGCAGCAGGGAGCCTCCGGTGGATTTGGCAAACGACAACGCATACAGAAACGCCGCCTGCGAAGCTGCCGAAAAATTAGTCGGGACAAGCAGCAGTCGGCGATGATCGTTCTCCGGCTCCTGCCAGCGCGATTCCGGCACTACTGTTAATACGGGGCACGGGGCCGCCCGGACCAATTGCTCGGCTACGGTGCCGAAGCGTGAACCTCCGGTAAGCGCCATGCCCTTGCTTCCTAAGACCATAAGGTCGGCATGATTTTCTTGTACTGCATCCAGGATCATGTCCCGAACATTGCCAAGCCGCACGATCCAGCTCCCTACAATGCCATTCTCCGCCAACTCCGTCCAGATCTTCTGCATATCAGTCTTCGCTGAATCGACAATGTCGTGCAGTGCCAGGTGAGCCTCCATCTCCTCAGGAGAAACCCTTGCTGGATCGATAATATGCACCAGCAAAAGCTTGGCACCAGAGTGAACTGCAAAGCGCCTCGCATACAGCAGGGCCAGATTGGAGGCAGCCGTGAAATCTATACAAACAACGATCGTTTTAATCTTTAGGGTTTCATCCGACATGGGACTCCTCCGGCTCCGGTCAAAACCGCGTGCCACCGTCTCCACGATCTCTAGCGCTTCTGACACAAGTACGAGCTGCGCCACCTTGTGTCAGCGGCGCAGCTACGAAGACCATGACGTACCAACCTTGCACTAATTGCCCTCATTCTGCACGGGCACTTCCAGCTTTTGCTCGAGAGACTGGGCTTTCGCCTTCGCCTTGTCGTAATTGACATAGTCTTTGATAAGTTGGGAGGTTTGGCTCGCCAGTTCATAATTGCCACGCGCATAGTCTTCATATGCGGGCATGTGAACTCGCTGTTGATTCTCGTTTAAGTGGTTAATGGTCGCGGTAAGGTGGTCGGCCATGTCCTGCAATAGGGGATAGATCTGATCGATCGCCTGTTGCTGCCACGGAGAGCCTTCCGAACGCAGATCATTTAACTGCCCGATAATTTTGCCAAGGTTGTTGACATGCGTCTTCATCGATTCAAGCTGTTGCGCGTGAGACTCCCAATGGAGCTTCGAGCGCGTGTAGCTCACCAGTCGATCGGCATCATCATCCAGGAGCGCCGCGTGATGTTGCGCCTCCGACAACAAGCTTGAAATTTCTGCAGAATCGGCGTTTTGCGCGACAGCAACCGGGCCCTTGATCACCAGAAATAGCGCGATAACAGCAAGGCCGACCGAGATTCGAAGTATCAGTCTGGTTTTCATAAGCTTTCACCTTTGGAGTGCGCTGCTCACGCACTGATGCACTTCACAAGTGCAAGCTGACTGCCATTCTGGAATGTTCTCTAATCGCTGGAATATGAACATTGCCGTTTCCAAGTTCACAACGCCGTCAAATAGTTTGGACGTTGTTGTAGCAATTCTTGGACTCCTGATCGAATGCCCAGCGTCGCTCCGCGGCTAATCGCAGAAGATACGCAGCAGGAATATGGCAATAGGCATGCATACGCTATACGTTCAGGAATTTTTTTTGCCAATAGAACGGAGCAGCATATGCGATGCATCAACCCTGCCTGTGACAGGGAAACATCTTACCTGCGGGATGGTTCGCTGTATCTTCTCGAATTGGAGACGTTGGCCGATTCGCTGTTCGAAAGTGAAAATAGCGGATTCCCCATGCGCTCGTTGCCGCAGAAGTTCTTCTGGCTCTGCGCCGATTGCGCGGGGGTTTTCACTGCGACACAGTGGACCCCGTCCGGCGTTCGTCTCCGCCTTCGCGCCAGAAGCACGGGCAGCATGCACTCGCAGCAAGTGAAACTTGCAGTTCATCGCGCCGCCCCAGCCGGTTTGCAATCAAGCCAGGTGAAATCCGCATAGATCGGAAGATGATCTTGCAGCTTCAGCCAATGTACTGAGATCATCGTCAATCGCGTTCTTTACACCAGACATGTCGAGCGGTTCTGAACCTCTGCGATAACGTCTACCCCGAATAGCTACTCGCCGGGATGGAGGGACTGTATTTTCGATCTGGGTAATGTCGCCATAGCTGTGAAGTACATCGCGAGAAAAACCGCGCCCGCGCTCACCAAGGTTCTCTAAATCGCCAGCGCAGAGATCAGGACGGACGCCACGATGCATGATTATGTTGTATTCTCATCGCACCTGCGGTCGCAGAATTGCTGAGGAACTCGAATGGCCGAGGCGCTACATCAAGTCAGTGACACGCCGCACGAACTCAGTCCGACGCAAGTCCTGGCGCATTATCG
>JAJYGR010000231.1 GCA_021790655.1 Acidobacteriota bacterium
CAGGATCGGCATTCGCGGCTTGGCTAAAGGCAAGTCCCGCAGTCGCGGCCATCGCGGAACGGGAAAGAAATTCACGGCGTGTGCTTGGCATGATTGTCTCCGGCAAAAAGAAATGTGCCGAAAAGCATACCAGACATGCTCAATCCTTCGCCTGGAAACTTGAAGAGCAGCCATGGATTTTTTGAGTTACTGCCGCATTTCTAGTGGCCTGTCGCGGTGAAATCGTTAGCACTGCAGCCAACGCGGGTGCCCCAGGTTCGCGCAGCTAACCTGGGTTTTCTCTCCGGTCTTCCTACTAACGTTTTTCTTGCGACAGGCAACTAGTTGCGAGAAAATAGGTATTCCCGGAGCTAGGACAGCGAGAAAATGAGCTTCCAGAGCGAGGATCAATTCCCGAGTAGCCGACAATCCACCCGGAACGCGAACCAATGCTCTTCTATGAGCGCATTGCCCTGTTGTCTACAATCGAATCAAAGCTGCAGAAAGTGCGACTTTTTTTACCGGCACTACAATTTATTGTGGATAGCTCACAGCAACAAGGGTACGGCGGAGGCCCATAATGATGCCTAAGCCGCATTTCCCTTCTGCGCAGTTTCCAAGGTCGAAGCGAATGACGTACATAGCCGCATGGCGAACCTCGCAGTTTAATGATCCGGGGCAGAGCGGAATTGTCATGTCCGCAGACACCCAAGAAACTTGGGGGGACTTAATAACTTCCGTTGAAAAGTTATCCATTCAACGAACAGATACCTATGACTTGTGCATCGGCGGAGCTGGATGTGCTGAACTAATCAATGGATTTATCCAGTTAGTTACCGAGCGGATTCGCGAGGCAAAACCGAGAAATGATGATGCGCTGGCCGTCACAATGCGGGCCGCGTTAGCTCACTTTTATCTAAATGATGTAGCTCTTTTCCCCGGCAATGATGAGGAAAAGAGAAATCAATTTTTGATTGCAGCCCGATCAAATGGTGGGGAGACTTCGCTCTGGAAAACAGAGGGGATGAGGGTATATCCGGTAAGTGACTATGCTGTGACGGGCCATGAGACACCCTTCTGCCAACACGTAATCGGTAGAGTTTACGACCCGGCCGTCCCTCTCGATAACGCGGTGCTCTTGTCTGTCTGGTTGGTTTCAATTGCTAAAGCCACAAGTGTATGTGTTGGGGGGCCTACTGGAATTGTGGTCATAGGTCGTGATGGGATTTACTCAAAAACTCCGGACGAGGTGATGGCTCTTGAAGCAGCGGTTAAAGTACACGATCAAGTCTTGGCTTTAACAATGGCCCTAACTTCTGATTTAGTTGCAAAACAGATGGGATCGAAAGCCCCACACCCGTTGCTTAGCTGGACTGATGGAAAACCCAGGTTGCAATACCCAGCAGTTCAGCCACTCCCACCTGGTTTTGTGAATTACTTTGAGTTCGACCGCTACCGAAATCTGGCGGCGATCAGGGGATTTGTCTCAAGTGCGAGCACGAGTATACACAGCGGTAAGATGATCCCGAGTCCCACAACAAAAGCGCTCTTGAACGAAACGATATCAGAGCTAAACAGTGCCCAATCAAAAGCGTTGGAGTGGCATTATGCCGCAGTGGAAGCGCAATCTCTTGGTGCCATATTGCCGGATACGAATGCATTTGAACATGCCTTTCAGCAGGTTAAGGCGAGTTTCTGGATCTATTTGGCCTATGTAATGAAGGAACTGGTCGCGGTTATGCGGTCAGTTCCTCAAAAGTTAGAGGGTCAGCAGTAACCATTTGGCGGAGGGTGCACCGCCGACGGCTGAGAATTCCCGAGTTACCCGGGGGCGCCAACTCGAACTCGTCCATCTAAGTTGGCGCATTATCGCCAATGCACTCACTGAGCATTGTGAAGGATCTCACGTTTGCGGATTGTGGTCGGATCACGGGCAACTCGGAAGCAATCTCGTATTGCATGAAAAATCACGTTGTAGGTAACTTTTCCCTTAAGTCTTCCAACTAAGCCCAGTGGGAATCAGGAAAGATCGGGAAGCAGCTACACCGCGACGGTAAAAGTATCCCCGGTGCGTTCGACTGCGCGATAGAGAGTGTCGCGCTCGACGGGCACGCGTCCCGCCTCGGTGATCAGGCGTACCAGGTCGGCGCGGCGCATGCCCTGTGGCGTTTCCGCGCCAGCATCGTGATAGATCTTTTCTTCAACCACGGTCCCGTCAATGTCGTCCGCGCCGAAGCGCAGCGCAATCTGCGCGATCTTGGCCGACATCATCTGCCAGTAGGCTTTGATGTGGGCGAAATTGTCGAGCATCAGACGTCCGACTGCGATCTGGCGAATATCGGTGAGTCCGCTTGTCTTGGGCAGGTGGTCGAGCGCGGTGTTGTCGGGATGGAAGGCCAGCGGAATAAATGTCTGGAAGCCGCCCGTTTCGTCCTGCAAGGCCCGCAGGCGCAGCAGATGATCGACGCGGTCCTCATCATTTTCCACGTGACCGTACAGCATAGTGGCGTTCGAACGCATCCCTAACTGGTGTGCGATGCGCGCTGTCTCCAGCCACTCATCGCCATCGATTTTGTGGTCGCAGATGATGTGCCGCACCCGGTCGGCAAAGATTTCCGCTCCGAGATCCGGCATGGAATCCACGCCTGCCGCTTTCAGTTTTTCAATCGTCTCGCGGATGGTCAGCTTGGAGCGCTTCGCGAGATACGCAATCTCCACCATGGTGAACGCTTTGACGTGGACCTTCGGGAAGCGTTCTTTCAGGCCGCGAATCAGGTCCAGAAAATATTCCAGTTGCAAGTCAGGATGAAGACCTCCAACCAGATGAAACTCCGTGACCGCTTCGGAGTAACCTTGCGCCGCTCGCTCCCATGCCTCTTCCAGCGCCATCGTATAAGCGCCCGGCGCGTCCTTCTTGCGGCCAAACGCGCAAAGTCGGCAGGCAGCAACGCAGACATTAGTAGGATTGATGTGGCGATTGACATTGAAGTAGGCGATGTCGCCATGCATCTTCTCGCGCACCCAGTTGGCCAGCCAACCCACAGCAAGGATGTCCGGCGAGCGATACAGTGTTACTCCGTCGTCGAAGCTCAGACGTTGCTCGGCAAGTACCTTATCGGCAATCGAGCTCAACTGCGGATCGTCTGTCTGGAATGAGTGACGCGACTTCTTGATTGTCTCCACGTTAGCCACCACAACTTATGATAATCGACGCCGCAATTTCTCGGCGGTACGAGCTGTGAACCTCCTGGATTCCATGAAATATGGCGGATTCGTACGGAGTACTTACCATCTGACTTTCATCCGTGCAAGCGGTAAATTCGTGTTTCTCCGCATACGAAACCAGATCGCATATTTTTCTCTATGTTCTCCGAAAGACTGTTAGGCTGGGTTAGAAAGATGTTTCCAAGTTAACGCGCCAGAGACAGAGAATCCGTGCGACTTTTGCTAAGTTTATTGCTTGTTTGCCTTCTGTCTGCTCCCACGCTGCGCGGCCCGGTGATGCCACCTGCTGCTGGCTTGGGCCAGTTCCCTGCAATAGAAGCGACCAATTTGGACAATGTTCAGTTGCATCTGCCAAAAAATTTTGCGGGCCAGCTCAACTTGGTGATCATCTCCTTTGCCAGAGAGCAGCAGCGGGAAGTAGATACCTGGCTTCCTGTCGCGCAACAGATCCAGCCCAGCCACAGTAAGTTTCGCTTCTACGAACTGCCGACCATGTCACGTGAAAATCTAGTGTATCGTTGGTGGTTTAATTCGGCATTGCGGAGCAACACCACGGACAAGGACCTGCGGAGCAGAATTTTGACAGCCTACGTAAACAAGCGTAAATTCCGGGATTCCCTGCATATCGGGAACGAAAAGCACGTCGTGGCGATCTTGGTAGACCAGGCAGGCCACGTAGTCTGGCGCGCCAACGGGGCTTACACAGCGGAAAGCTTGCCAGAATTGCTCTCTGCCATCACAGCAAACGGTGGATAAGATTCTTAAAACTGATGCGACATCGGTGGAGACCCTGGAGCCTGTTACCTTCATTTCCAAGCTAGTGTCCTGAGTCATAAAGTCGTGAATGAAATAATTTCAGGTCTTGTATCAGGGCACGACTTTCCGCCGCGGCGGATGCCGTACATGGCGCAAAAACAGATGGGCTTCAGCCCCTGAGTACTCCTGTTCGAGTCATTTCCATGCATTGAATTTTGAATGAACTTCAGACTCAGGGCGCTAGGCGAATGTTTTCCCCATCTGCCAGGCATCGATCGCATTCAGATAATACCTTTGAATTAGGACCATCTTGCGATACCCCATGCGCCCATAAAAATTCAGCGCCGCCGTGTTGTCGATGGCAACATGCAATTGAATACCCTGTGCATTCCCCGCCCGAAGCCAATCTTCCATTGCCTGGTGGAGTTGCCTGCCGACACCCGCTCGGCGGAACTCGGGAAGTACATCCAAAGTAATCAGCTCGCCATACCACGACGTCCGTTGCGCACTTTTCAGATCACCTTGTCGATATAGGTGCCCGACAGCAGTAAACCCAACGATCGTCTTCTGCATTTCCGCCACCAGCGTTAAAACGGAGCGAGAATGGAGGAGTGCTGCAATCTCTGCGCGGGGATACGCGATCCCAAGTGGAAAACACTTGGCGTCGATTGCAACCAGTGTGTCCAGATCGTGCAATACAGCCGGACGCACCGAGTAAGGGGTATTGTCCGGCTGTATCATGGCGTGTTAGAAGCTGCCTGCGGCAGCCTCCTTTTCAGGCTGCTCCACCACTCCGTGGAGTAGAGTAGCGCCGATGAGTCGCCCATCGATGGAAGTAACTATGTGAACCCGCCAGTCCGGGTTCCACCATATCCAATGCTTACCGGTCAGATCAATCCCAAAGACCCGGTCCGAGTCGTAGTTGGTAACCACGATGCGTTTCAATTGCGGATCATACTGTAGTCCACTGATGTTATTTATAGGAAGACCAGACGGTTTCCAGCTCTGCCCCCGGTCATCGCTGTAGGAAACTCCAAGTCGCCCGCCCACCCAGAGCCGTCCATTCGCATCGATTGCCACATAGCGATCACGCTCCCAGCCTGTGGGGAGCGTTGCTGCCTTCCACGTTTGTGCACGGTCCTGCGAGACATAGACTTTGCCAAGCCTGCTGGCAAAGACAGTGTTGCCCCAGGCAGCAACATTCCAGAATGCTGTCGTTATTTTGTTCGCGTTCTGTTTGGCCTGGAGCTCCACTGCATCCTTTGCCTGTTGTTTCGACACTTTGCTGGCGGAGTCTTCGGCATTCTCTCCGCCTGGATGCCTGCTTGCGATACGAACGCCTGTCCAGACAAAACCATTGTCATCGCTGGAATATAGCCCCTCAGAAGTGGCTGCGTACCATTCTCCATTGGCGAAGGCGAGGCCATGTACTATTCCATCGATCTTGCTGTCCGCGACTTCTATGGTTTCCGTCGAGTCGTAGCGGTGCTTTTTGTTGACACGCGTTACCTTACGCGAAACTGTCTTCAGACGGTTGCCATCGTTATACCACTTGCCTTCCTTCCAGCGATAGATTCCGTGGTTAGTGCCTGCAAGCAAATTGCCCCCGGGGGGAATAGCGAGAACGAAAACATCAAGCTTCTCCAACCCGTAGTTGATCTGGTTCCAGGTCTTGCCAGCGTCCTTTGAAATAAATACACCGCCGAAACGCTTGTCGTTCAATACACTTACGTAGACCGTGTCTGGATTGTGTGGATCGACCACAAGAGAGGAGATCTGACGCTGCGAAAATCCGTTGTTGGAGTCGTGGAAGCTTTCGCCTCCATCTTCACTGTCGAGTATTCCACTTCGGTCGGTGGCCATCAGAACATGCTGGGAGTTTCTCGGATCAATATAAACGTCGTTGATGATGATGTCTTTCGGCGTCATTAACGACCATTGTCTTCCCGCATCTGTCGTCTTGTAGAGACCTTCTGTGGTCCCGGCATAGACGACATTTGGATTCGTGGGATCCTGCTTGAGAACTCGTGTGCGCCGCGCTGTGGAAGGTATGCCCTGAATCTTATGAAACTGGACGCCGGCATCGATACTTTTGTAAATTCCAGAGCAAGCGCTGGCATAGACCGTGGCTGGAAAGCGCGGATCGACAATAATTGAAAATACGTCGGAATCGTCGATCATGCCCTGCTTAATGTTCTGCCAGGTACGTCCCCCATCCTGCGTTTTCCACGGCAAATGCCATGTGCCTACATAAATATCCTGCGGATTCACGGGATCGATTGCGACTGATTCCACTTCGTGCAGTTCGGTGCTGCCAGCCGGGCTTATCAATGTCCACCGCAAGCCGCCGTCCTCGCTGCGATACACGCCCTTCAATGTTCCAGCGACAAAGACCTTCGGATTCGATGGGGCCTGCGCAAGGGCGCGCACGGACTGGCCTTGCATGTCCGGCACCGACATCC
>JAJYGR010000302.1 GCA_021790655.1 Acidobacteriota bacterium
CGAAAGCGCGCTTCTTGCAGTGGAAGGCTGTTCTGCATCCAGGGGCGAGATTAAATGCTGTCGGCTTCTTCTATCTGCCGCAGAATGTTGCGCCGGTTGTGGATGAAATTGTCGTGCAACTACACGCCCGCGTGACCGCCTCAACGAACCCAGAAGCGCAATTCAGTCCCGTGCCCATCAATTTGCCCTCCAACACAACCGATGGAGTTTCGTATCAGATCGAGCAGGCGTCCGCGCCGTTGATGGCGCTGCCGACGCGCAGTTGGGCCACGGTACGCTGGAAGGCGCATGACGATAACGGCGATCAACTCCGCTATTCCGTCTACTATCGCGGAGACGGCGAAGCCAACTGGCAACTGCTCCAACAAAATATCCGCCAGACTTACACTTCTTTCGATCTGGACCGTATTCCCGACGGAGGATATACGCTGCGCGTGGTCGCGAGCGATGCGCCTTCACAACCAGCGGGCGCCGCACTGACCGGCCATCAGGACAGTGGACATTTCCTGCTGGACACGACCCCGCCGGTCGTCTCGCCGCTGCAAGCAACTGCCCAAAACAATTCCATCCATGTGGTGTTCGACGCGAAGGATTCGCTGTCTGCGGTTGCCCGGGCCTATTACTCGGTGGATGCAGGACCGTGGCAGTATGTCGAACCGGTGGGAAAGCTAAGTGACTCGCAGCAGGAACACTACGACTTTATGGCTCCCGTGCCGCAGCACGAGGCGGATGCGAGCGGCGCAACCGAAAATACAGCGCCAACGGCCTCGCAGCAGCACGTTGTCGCGGTAAGGGTCGCCGACCGCGCGGGAAACGTTGCCACAGCGAAGGCCATTGTGGAGTAACCAGTCGAGGCAATCGCAATGCGCTTTGAGCTTTTTATCGCCAGCCGTTATCTGCGCGCCAAGCGGCGGCAGGCTGTGGTTGGCGTCATCACGGCGATCTCCATCGTTGGCGTCGCGGCGGGCGTGGCCTCGCTGATTGTTGCGCTTGCCATCACCAACGGGATGCGGCGCGATCTGCAACAGCGGCTGCTCGGCTCGACCGCGCATATTTCGCTGATGCGCGTGGCTGGCGATGGCATCGAACACTGGCAGGCATTGACGGACCGCTTGCGGCATCTACCGCACGTAACGGCGGCTGCTCCCGCGCTGTACGGACAAGTCCTGATCTCGCGCGGTGCGCGTTCTGGCGGCGCTTTAGTAAAGGGGATTTTGCCACAACAAGAGCGCACGGTCAGCACACTGCTCAACAGCGTGAAGGAAGGCAGCGCGGCTGCTCTCGCTCCTTCGCCATCTTCAGGCGCTCCCAGCCCGAACGCTGCCACGCCTCCACTGGTGATTGGCTCGGACCTTGCCCAGCAGATTGGCGCGAGCATCGGCGACACCGTGCTCGTAACCAGTCCGCAGGGTGAGTTGACTCCGTTCGGTCTGGTCCCGAAGTATCAAAGGTTTCAAGTGACCGGCATTTTCCATTCCGGCTTTTACGATTACGATTCGTCCTATGCGCTGGCGCGGCTGACCGATGTGCAGCATCTTTTCGGCGAGCCGAATCTGGTCTCTGTCATCAGCTTCAAGGTCGATGACCTTTACCACGCGGACCGCATTGGGCGAGAAATCGAGCGGGCCGCTGGCAAGGGCTTTATGACCACCAACTGGATGGAGCAGAACCGCGAGTTGTTCCGCGCGCTGCGGTTAGAGCAGGTCGTCACCTTCATCGTGATTGGCCTGATCGTCTGCGTGGCGGCGCTGAACATCCTGATCGCGCTGACTATGATGGTGATGGAGAAGACGCGCGACATCGCCGTGCTGATGTCCTATGGAGTGCGCCCGGCGCAGGTGCGACGCATTTTTCTATGGCAGGGAATGCTCATCAGCATTCTTGGAACGACGATTGGGCTGGCGCTTGGCTATGGACTGTCCTGGGCTGGCGGCCATTACCGCTTCATCCATCTTTCGGCGCAGGTCTATTCGCTCGACTACCTGCCGTTTGCCCCGCGCTGGCAGGATGGCGTCATCGTGGCGCTGGTCTCTTTGGGCGTTTCATTATTGGCCACACTCTATCCATCGTCATCCGCCGCGAAGATTCTGCCTGCCGAAGCGCTGCGGTACGAATAACATCGTCAACAATACCGAGTCACATTTATGGCTGTCGGGTTCTATGATAGTGACAGGGTATGCCTAGCGAATCGAGCAGCGTCGTCGAACAGTCCTTCCCAATCGAGGGGGCGACAGAAGCTGCGCCTTTTGCCCCCGCTACCGGCTTCGATGATTCCGTTATGCTGCGCGCGGAGGACCTCCGCAAAGAGTATCGGAGCGGGTCGCAGCCGCTGGTCCTTTTTGATGGGCTGAACCTGACGGTCCATCGTGGCGAGATGGTTGCCATTGTTGGAGAATCCGGCTCCGGCAAAAGTACATTGCTGCATTTGATGGCGGCACTTGATCGTCCTACTGCGGGTGACGTATACTGCGCCTCAACTTGGCTTGGAAAACTTACAGCAACGCAGGCAGCCGCATTTCGCAACCGCGAAATCGGCTATGTGTGGCAACTGCACTACCTACTGCCGGAATTTACGGCCCTGGAGAATGCGGCCATGCCTCTTTTGGCGCGTGATGAGCCCCGGTCAACGGCCTTTGCCAAAGCGCGGGAGTTGCTGCGCGAGGTAGGGCTGGAAGCAAGAACGCATCACCTTGCCGGGGAGCTTTCCGGCGGGGAACAACAGCGCGTTTCGCTGGCGCGGGCACTGGTGACCCAACCACGCCTGCTGCTGGCCGACGAGCCTACCGGCAACCTTGACAACCATACGGCTGAAGCCGTGTTTGGCCTGCTCGAACGGCTGCACACGATGCATCGGCTGACCTCCATCCTCGTCACCCACAATATGGAAATTGCTGCCCATTGTGGACGCACGCTCCGGCTGCACGAAGGCCGGTTGCACGAAGTCCGGCTGCAAGCAGGCAGATCGGAAGACACGTCTCGGCAGATGGCAACTGCATCTTCAGAGGCTCCGGGGCATCCAATTGTTCGTACCGCATTTCCGGGTGGAAACACCGCTGGAACGGCATGAGCCAAGGAGGGAATATGTTTGAACGGTACACAGAGAAAGCACGGCGCGTGATCTTCTTCGCCCGTTACGAGGCCAGCCAGTTTGGCTCGCCCTATATTGAAACAGAACACTTGCTGCTGGGTCTGTTGCGTGAGGACAAGGCCCTCAGCAACCGCTTCCTGCGCTCGCATGCCTCGGTGGAGTCTATCCGTAAGCAGATTGAAACGCACACCACGATTCGCGAGAAAGTATCCACCTCAGTAGACCTTCCACTGTCGAACGAGTGCAAGCGAGTGCTCGCCTATGCGGCGGAAGAGGCCGAGCGGCTGTCGAACAAGCATATCGGGACTGAACATCTACTCCTCGGGTTACTGCGCGAAGAAAAATGCTTTGCTTCCGAGATTTTGCTGGAGCGGGGATTGCGACTATCCACCGTACGCGATGAGTTGGCGCGGACCACCCAGGAGCGCGCTCCGCAGACTGCTCGTAATCGTGAATCCAGCATGCTGGCTGAATTTTCCCGTGACCTGACACAGGCCGCGCTCGACAACCAGCTCGATCCACTCGTGGGCAGGGACCAGGAAGTGGATCGCGTCATACAGATCCTTTGCCGACGCACGAAAAACAATCCAGTACTGATCGGCGAACCGGGCGTGGGCAAAACGGCCATTGTCGAAGGATTGGCGCAACGCATTTCGGACGGCGACGTGCCGAGTTTTCTGGCGGACAAGCGCGTGCTCGGACTAGACCTTTCACTGATCGTTGCTGGAACCAAATATCGCGGCCAGTTTGAAGAGCGGTTGAAGACCATCATGAAAGAGCTGATGGAAAATCAGAACTCGATTATTTTTATCGACGAGTTGCACACGCTGGTCGGCGCAGGTTCCGCGGAGGGTTCGCTGGACGCTGCCAATATTTTGAAGCCTGCACTCTCGCGCGGAGAAATCCAGTGCATCGGCGCGACGACCCCTGCGGAATACCGCAAGTCCATCGAGAAAGACCGCTCGCTGGAGCGGCGTTTTCAGGCTGTCAAAGTACCGCCACCGAACGAGGAAGATGCCGTCAAGGTCATCATGGGCATCAAGGACCGCTATGAAAAATTCCACGCGGTCAGCTATACGGACGACTCAATTCAGTTTGCCGTGTATCACTCCAGCCGCTACATTCCAGACCGTTTTCTGCCGGACAAGGCCATCGACCTGATCGACGAAGCAGGCGCGCGCGTCAAGCTGCGTCAGACTTCCCTGCCGGAAGAGATTACGGAAATCCAAAAGCGTATTAAATTTATCGTGCATCGCATGGACAACGCTATTGCAAACCACGAGTTTGAGAAAGCGCGCTTTTACTCCGACGAAGAACGCAAGGAACGCGAGAACCTGCGCGCGCTGCGCGACAAGTATCATCTGGATGATTCGACCGCTGGCGTCGTCACGCGGGAAGACATTGAAGATGTCGTCAGCCGCTGGACCGGCGTGCCGGTCACGTCCATCAAAGAGGAAGAAACGCAGAAGCTGTTGCGCGTGGAAGAGGAACTCCACAAGCGCATCATCTCGCAGGAGAAATCCATCTCCGCGTTGGCGCGCGCGATTCGGCGCTCCCGTGCAGGCTTGAAATCGCCGAACCGCCCAATTGGTTCGTTTCTATTTCTCGGCCCGACTGGCGTTGGCAAGACCGAAGTTGCGCGTTCGCTCGCAAACTTCCTTTTTGGCAGCGACAAGGCGCTGATCCGCTTCGACATGTCGGAGTATATGGAGAAGCATTCCGTCTCCAAGCTGATCGGTTCGCCTCCGGGCTACGTCGGCTATGAGGAAGGTGGTCAACTCACCGAGCGTGTGAAGCGGTCGCCATATTCCGTTGTGCTGCTGGATGAGATCGAAAAAGCGCATCCCGACGTCTTCAACATCCTGCTACAGGTGTTTGAAGATGGCCAGTTGACGGATGGGCTGGGCAACACGGTGGACTTCAAAAACACCATCCTCATCATGACCTCGAACATCGGCGCGCGGCATCTGCAAAAACGCCAGGGGCTGGGCTTCGCTTCCGATAAGGAATCGACCGTTGCCGAAAAGGTCGAGGACCTGGTGAAGAACGAGGTCAAGCGCACCTTCAATCCAGAGTTTCTGAACCGTCTGGATGAAATCATCATCTTCCAGGCGCTGACCGACGCCGACCTGATCCAGATCATGGAACTGCTGGTACAGCAGCTCAATGCCAACCTGGCGCAGAAGGCCATTACGATCTCTGTGATGGAAGACGCGAAGAAATGGATCCTCGACCGCACGCTGGTGGACCGCAGTTATGGGGCTCGTCCTCTGCGTCGCGCGCTGCAACGGTACGTCGAAGACCCATTGTCGGAGGCGCTGATTGGCGGCCAAATTCAGGGACGGCCCGCATTCCTCGAGGTCTATCTGGATACCAACCAGCTCTTTTATCGCCCTATCGGCAAGGAAGGCGAAGAGCGGACCGCAGAAGGGATTTTGCTCTATAGCAGTTAGCTTAAATCTGAACCTACGCAAAAGAAGCTCCGCCGCGGCGGAGCTTCTTTTGTGAGGCTGTCAATCTGGCTCCATGCTTCGGTAGGCCACGACAGCCAGTTGCGGGCTTGCGGCCCGTACCTGTAGAAACAATTCCTGCGTTAAATGAATCCCGCAACTTTGCTTGCCACGGAACTTGCTCTGGTCACTGTCTCATCGACAACTTCACGTCCGCGACGAATCACGCGCTCTGCCTGCTTGCCATAATGCTCGGCCTTGCTGCTGATGTCCTCAGCTGTATTCTGTATCCGATCGGTCGCGTCTTCCAATCCACGCTTCAGTTGCTTGCGGGTCCGATCTCCAGGCTGTGGAGCATACAGCAACGCCACGACTGCACCTGCTGCTACGCCCACGCCAAACGACATCCAGAATTTCCATGTATTCATGTAATCTGCTCCAGACTCGCATGCCATCTTAACGGCTTGCGCACTAGCTTAATTAGAGCACCAAATCGCCGAAACGGTTGCCAATATTTTCGATCCTCTCAGTAAGATGAAGAATAGATTCCAATATGCGACAACGATTGCAATTCGCTCTGGTCTGGCTTGTGGTGAAGCTGCTGGGACTGTTGCCGCGCGCGGCGGCACGGGCGGTTGGCGCTGCTATCGGTGGGATTGCATTCTCGGCCACGCCACGCCTTCGCCAGGTAGGAATGAAAAGTCTGACGATTGCGTTTCCGGAGAAATCCGATCGGGAACGCGAGCAAATCCTTCGTGCCATGTATCGCAATCTCGGCTGGCAGCTTGCAGAGTTTTGCCAGATGCCGCATTACACGCTCGACCGAGCAAACCAGTTTATTCGCTATGAAGGTTTGGAACACTATCTCGCGACGCGCCAACGCGCGCAAGG
>JAJYGR010000292.1 GCA_021790655.1 Acidobacteriota bacterium
AAGCAAAGTCTCGCGGGTCGTCCAGCCATACTCCGCAGCGCACGACATGGCTGGCGTCGTAACCTGCTTCTTTCAAAATCGCCAATAGATTTTGGATGGCCTGGTGACTCTGCGCGACGATGTTTCCCGCTACTACTTCGCCGTTGACCATCGGCACCTGTCCGGAAACAAACAGCCACCCATCCGCTTCAACGGCACGAGCAAATGGCAGATGCTGTCCTCCGGTCCCTCTACTGCCTTCTACGCCATATCGTTTCATCTTGCAGATTTACTCCTTGAATCACCGGTTGCTGGAACTTATTGGAACGCGACTGACCTGGTTTGACGTGGCAAAAAACGTCCCGCTCTTTGCCCAGTAAGCGCCTGATTGCGATACGTCAGTGTCCCGTTGACCCATACCGCGTCGATACCCACGGCAGGACGAATCGGATCATCGAATGTCGCAACATCACGAACAGTTTCTGGATCCAGTAAAACAAGATCGGCGTGATAACCCGCGCGGATGGAGCCGCGGTCGGTCAGCCCGAAACGCTGTGCTGGTAGAGCTGTCATTTTGCGGACCGCCTCCGCTAGCGGAAACAATCCCTGCTCACGGCAATAGTAGCCGAGTACGCGTGGAAACGTGCCCCACAGTCGCGGGTGCGGGAGAGGATCGTTGGGCAGACCGTCGGAGCCGATCATGGTGGCGGGATGACGCAGAATTGCCCGCATGTCCTCCTCCGATATGCTGTGGTAGATTGCGCCAGCAGGCTGCAAGCGCTGCGCAGCTTCTCGATGCCCCACTCCCCATGCTTCTGCAATTTGCGCCAGGGTATGTCCGGCTTTATCCGGATGCGGAATGGACCACGTAATCCGAATCGTCACACGCTCATCGACCTGTCGCAGATCCAGCGTGCTGGAGCCTGCCGCATACGGATAGCAGTCCCAGCCAATCGGCTGATTTTCGCGGGACCGGTCGAGCCACTTCAGGACTTCTGTGCTGCGTCCCCAGTTCGCAATCCCCGCGCATTTCAGATGGGAAACCACCACTGGCACCTGCGCTTTTTTGCCAATGCGGCAGGCCTCATCCAACGCTTGCAGGATGGCTTCTGCTTCGCTGCGCAGATGTGTGGTGTAGATTGCGCCCGCATCGGCCAATGGCTCCGCCAACGCGGCAACTTCCTCCGTAGACGATGAATATGCAGAGAGATATGCAAGTCCTGTGCTAAGACCCAACGCGCCATGTGCAAGTGCCTCTTGCAATTGCGCGCGCATAGCGTCCATTTCAGACGGCGTGGCGCTGCGATCCAGCCGATCCATATGATTGTTGCGGAGTGCCGTGTGTCCGACCAAAGCCGCGACGTTGACGGTTGGCTGAGCAGTTGCAATGGCCTTTACATACGAAGCGAAGGTGGGGAAACGGAACGCCTCCTCCTCGCCCAATAGATTCATCGGATCGGGCAGTTTTCCGCGCAAGTGTACCGGGGCCGCGCTGATGCCGCAGTTCCCTACGATCACGGTCGTGACGCCCTGCGAAAGCTTCGGCAGCATTTCTGGTCGGCGAATCAAATAGAGATCATCGTGGGTATGCACGTCAATAAAACCGGGAGCCAGCACTTTCCCTTCGGCGTCGATGATGTCTTCTGGCTGGTAGTCCTGCAACGCACCGACAGCGAGAATGCGTCCAGCATCGATGGCAACGTCCGCAGCCAGTGGCGTTTCTCCGCTGCCATCGACCACCAGAGCGTTGCGGATTAGCGTGCCGCACTTCGCCATCTCGAACTCCTGCAAAGAAGTTTGCGTTGAGACTTCAATAATTTCCAAAGCTTATATCATTTGACATCGACAGGAATGAAAGTATCTGAGGACAATGTATGAGCCAAGCGATGGATCGCAACAGGAAGATTTCCACAATCAAGCAACCGAACATCACGATTGGGCCCTTGAATAAAGGGCTGGGCGCAATGAAAGAAGCGCTTACCTGTCGCAAAATTGTCGAACAGCGATGGAATTTGTTGCAGGAAGATCTCAGCCTGCCAACTGCCGTTTTGTATGAAGACAAGCTACAGCACAATCTGAACTGGATGCAGCAATTCATCACCGCCTATGGAGTCAAGCTGGCCCCCCACGGGAAGACCACCATGGCACCAAAGCTTTTTGCCCGCCAACTGCAAACAGGGGCCTGGGGCATCACGCTCGCCACAGCGCACCAGACGCGTGTTGCCCACGCACATGGGGTACGACGCGTTCTAATGGCAAATCAACTCGTGGGAAAACAGAATATGGAGGTCATCGCAGATTTGCTGCGAGATCCGGCATTCGAATACTACTGTCTGATCGACTCCGCGCGGCAGGTCGAAGAGTTGGGAGCGTTTTTCCATACGCGACAGCTACGGCTCAACGTCCTGATTGAACTTGGTGTCGCTGGTGGACGCACCGGAGTGCGCGACGAAGAACAGTTGCAGGCCTTGCTGGCAGCCCTGGCCGCATGGCGGGAACAGATCGCAGTATGCGGCGTGGAAATTTATGAAGGCGTGCTCGACGAGGAGCCGTCGATTCGAAAATTTCTTCACCAAACCGTCAATGCAGCGCGGACCATGGTGCAGAAAAACCAATTCGATCGCAACCCAGTCATACTTTCCGGAGCTGGCTCCGCCTGGTATGACGTGGTCGCAGATGTATTCTCTGGCACGGACATTGGATGCCCGGTGGACGTCATCCTGCGACCCGGCTGCTATCTGACCCACGATGTTGGAGTCTATCAGGACGCGCAGCAAAAGATCCTCACGCGGAATCCAATCGCGCAGAAAATGCGCTCCGGACTGATACCCGCGCTGCAACTCTGGGCCCATGTTCAATCCATTCCAGAAAAAGAAAAAGCCATTCTAGGGCTGGGCAAACGCGATGCTGCCTTTGACGCAGGCCTGCCAAAACCAGCCTTGCATTTTCGTCCGGGCAGTGCAGCGCCTCATCCCTGCTCCTTGGCATGGAAACTGGTACGCATGATGGACCAACATGCCTACATGACGATTGCGGCGGGCGATGACATTCGAGTGGGAGATATGATCGGTCTGGACATTTCGCATCCTTGCCTGACCTTCGATAAGTGGCGCTATCTGCCGGTGCTGGATGCCGATTATCAGGTCATTGACGTGGTGGAAACATTTTTTTGACTGACTGCAAGCGGCTACGCTCCGTGAATTGTTGGGTTGGATCCAAAACTTGCCTTCGCGCTCGCACTCCCCGGCGTTTTTGTTACCGCACCTTCCGGCCTGACGGGACCGCTCGATTCACGAGGGATAAACTGCGTGGTCACGGCGACCTCCACACCCTGCTTACCTTTATCTTCCAGCATTTGCTGCAAGAGCCGAAACGCACATAGACCGACTTCATCTTTCGGGATGCCAATCGAACTGAGCGGAGGATGGCCATACGCAGCAAAGGCAATATCATCAGAGCCGATGATGGAAATGTCGTTCGGAATGTGCCAGCCGGACCGAAGAACTTCTCCCATGGCACCGATGGCCATTAGATCATTGCCACATATGATGGCCGTTGGGTGGAGTTTCCTGGCCAGCATCTCTTGTATCGCCGCCGCCCCGCCGGTGGGTCGATTGTCCACCTCAAAGCAGTCGACTAACCGCATACCATGTTGACGTACGACGTCGATCAACAACTTGCGATACCGTTTCGCGGACAGAACTTTCAATGGCCCATGGATGATCGCAATGTCCCGATGCCCCAATAACTTCAGATGCTCCACCGCTTGCAAGACACCTCTGGAGTAATCGATGCGAACATTACTTTTGTTATGTTGCAATCGCGAATCATTCAATCGCACCACCGGAATGTCCCGATCCAGCAATCGATCCACCAATCTGGAATCGAACTGGGAGCTCATGACGGCGACCCCGCGCACTTTGTCCTCAATCATACGGCGTACCGTAGCTTCTGCGTTGGGTTGCTCGTAGTTTGTCATCCCCAATACGAGTTCTAAATGTTCGGCATGGCAAGCTCGTTCAAACCCTTTAATGAGCTGCGGATAAAATGGATTTTCGATATCGGAAATAATCAATCCCAATGCATTGCTGAAGCCGCGGACCAGTAAACGCGCCGACGTGTTCTTGTAATAGTTCAGGTCCTCGATGGCCTTCAATACCCGCTTTCGGGTCGCGGGCGCGATTGGACGCGTCTCATTCAAGACATGCGAGACAGTCGTGATCGACACACTTGCCGCTTCCGCTACGTCCTGCATCGTGACGGTCATCATGGTTATTTGGACAGCCAAGTAAGTAATGCGAATTCTAAACCAGAAATATCAAACGCGCAGGAAACTTCAACGATTTTTGGAGCGAATTTCGCATAAGCGGTGACGTTTCTGTAAACGCCATCACCTGCTGGCCGCGATCGTATGATGGCGTCGATACCTTGGTTCGGGTCATCGCGTTGCGTTCCAAGCCTAGTGTACCGGCGCCAGGTCCTGAATGGGTCGCGCGTGCTGCCGGGCCTGAAGCTGTCCACAGATTTTGCGTTCTCGCGCCGCGGCTGCTGTGTCCCCCAGCATGCTCAACGCGGTCCCCAATACAAAATGCGCTTGGGCGAAAGCGGGGTCAACTTCGGTCGCTCGTTTTAACGGTTTCAGTGCCTCCATTGGCTGGTTCAGCATGATGTGACATTGGCCTAGCTCCAGCAGGGCATTCGTGTAATTGGGATTCGCGGCGATTGCCGCCTGAAGATATGGAAGGGCCAGGCCAGGTTGATTTTGCCGCCGTAAGATTTTCCCCATCATGTAATTGGAAATTGGATCATTCGGATATCGCGCCAGCTCCTGCTGGAACTCGGCCTTCGCCTGCGGAACTTTGTGGAGCCGCCAATCAATTAGACCCAGACTGGAGTGAACACCTGGATAGTTGGGGTCGGCGGCCAGAGCCGCTTGAAATTCCTTGTACGCATCGTCCTCCCGCGATGTGGTGTCATACGCCAGACCAAGCATGAAATGCGCTTCCGGCGAGCCGGGGTTGATCGCCATAATCCGGTTGAAGACCTGGGTTACGCCGGAGTAGTTTTTTGCCCTCCAATATGCTTTGCCTAAAATATCGAGGGTTGGAATATCTTGTGGCTGCAATTGACTGGCGCGTTCGAGGTAGACGGCAGATTCCGTGTAGCGATCTAGCGCAAACAGATCGATGCCCGTAAGGTCGAGCGATTGAAAAGTGGGAGTTGCCCTGGAGAAGGACTCCAGCAGCGGAAGTGCTTTTTTGTAGTGGCGCGCCCGGAAATACGCAACACCAAGATTTCGCCGAGTAATTGCGTCGCCAGGTTTTATTCGCAATGCCCGCTCGTAAAGAGAGATCGCCTCATCTTCCCGGCCCTGACGCGCAATGGCAATCGCAAGGTCATTCAGAATTTCGACCGACCTAGGCGCTCCGCTGAGAGCTTGACGGAATGCGCTTTCGGCTGCTGCATAGTCGCCTTGCTGCAGGGCGCGCGATCCCTGCGCGACGAAGAGGGAAAACTTCTGCTGGGACGGAACATTTTTACTTGCTTCCGTCTGTCCCCATGCTCCCACGCCGGCGCAACCACACAGGGCAAGACAAAAGAGGACACGTGCTCCGATCCGATACCTTCGCGCTTTTCTGTCCCAACGATCTGTCATGGCTATAGGAAATCATGCCACACATCGATTCTCTGAAGAGATGGCCGGAATCGGCAGCGCATGGTAAATTCTAG
Source organism: Acidobacteriota bacterium (assembly GCA_021790655.1). GTDB lineage: Bacteria > Acidobacteriota > Terriglobia > Terriglobales > Acidobacteriaceae > JAKAAZ01. Next base: position 5,710 of record JAJYGR010000292.1, read on the forward strand.
AAAATACTGAAAATATCCCGACTGAATCCCAATCAGACGCTTGTGGAATTCGCCCCTTACCTAAAATAACTCTTCAATCATAAAAGTTTCGATTGACAATTGACGTTCGGCGCGTATCATTTGATCTCATCAGACGCAAACGTTTGCTATATCTCCCCGATTGCGCAAAGCAGCTAAGTGTGTTCAATCATTCCGAGAGGTCATTCTGCATGCCAAGACAAAAGTTACTCATAGCAACTCTCACAATTCTCTTCCTGTGCTGCCCGATGCTGATCATGGCCCAGGAACTGCAAGCCACGCTCAACGGCACGGTGACGGACACGGCAGGGGCAGTAATTCCCAACGCCGAGGTGACGATTGCGCAAAATGGCGTGAACGGTGTGTCCCGAACCGTCCGCACCAACGCGGAGGGAAATTACACGGCCACAAACCTTGCGGCGGGGCACTACACGATCACGGTCACAGCGCCGGGCTTTAAGACCTTTGCAGCGCCAGATTTTGTTCTTTTCGTTGCGCAAACACGTTCCGTGAATGCCAAGCTACAGCCGGGCGCGGTCAGCCAGACGGTGACGGTGGAGCAGAGTTCCGTTAACGTAGACACTACCACCAGCGCTCTCGCCGGGACCATCTCAGGGACTCAGGTAAGAGAACTACAACTGAACAATCGAAACTTCGAAGAACTTGTCACCCTGCAGCCTGGTGT
>JAJYGR010000329.1 GCA_021790655.1 Acidobacteriota bacterium
GTGTTCCATCCCGTAACGACGACTGTTGGCGAGGCTGCTGCCTGTCCGTCAGGCAAAGTTGCGGTCAAATCGCGATGCTCGCCTGGCATCAACTCGATGAAATCGTCACTCCAAAGCAGCGGAATGATCGGTTTGCCATCGGTGCTCTGCGCGGCCAGCTCAATCTGAAACGCAAGCGCGTGCGAAGAGTTATCCAAATGCAGACGCAGTTCTCGCCCTTTCATCGTTAGCGTGCCGCGGATCTGGCTTTTTGGCAGGCTGCGCAGGGCCTGCATATTCTCAAATACCTTGGCCGGAGTGTGTGTGTAATCTGTCCGTGGCCAATCAAACTCCGTAAGCTTCGAGGGGACCCAGTAAAAATTGCGGCTGACAATTTCGCCAGATTGTTTTTTCAACTCCAATCGAACAAAGTGGATCGAGTTTTCCTGCTGAAAAATACTCGCGGGAATGTCGATGGCGCGCTGCGAGCCATCGGCTGCGATATCGATGGTCTTTGTCTGGTCGAATACGCGATGCAGTTGGAGGTCATACACCTCGGCGTGAACGGTGAGGGTCCTTACAGGAACGCGAAGGCTGCTGACGGCATAAATACTGTGGTCGTCGTAGGAATACTGCACATGCAGCGGCTCACACGCAATTTTTGTGCCGAAGTATCCCCCGCCGGTTTGCAGATAGTAGTCGTATAAATGCCAGATGATCGATGGCCAGGCATTGTTCAGCATCCATTGCACGACGCCGGTCGAGTTGTATTTATTGCGCGTGTACGCTTCAAACATGGCGCGCTCTCCGTCGTATGCCATGGTCTGCGCAATGCGGGAATATTCTTCCACGGAATCCGGCCAGCCATAGGTCGCGCGCATCCCTGCATTGAAGACGTTCAGGTTCATGAAGTTTCCGCCACCTGCGTGGTAGTTCCATACGTCGTCAATGGGCCAGAGGTCCTTGCCGGGAAGAAATTTGCGCAGGCTATCGGGTTGCGGAATGGCCGGCCCAGGGCTGGTTTCCGTGTTGAAGGCGAACGCTCCGCCATGCTTGGTATCGACCAGCCAGTATGAGGGAGAAACATAGTCGTACGGGCCGGACATCTTGACGCCGCTGGCGCCGGTCACAGTCGTGGGCTTGGCCGCTGCGGAAGAAATAATCGCGTTCGGCCATTGCGCTTCCTTCTCTATATTTAAGTACGCCTGCTCGACATTGGCTGGCGGAGGATTGTCGCTGCCGTTCAGCCAGACGAACAGGGAAGCGTGATGTCGAATGCGCAGCATCTGCGAGCGCAAGGAGTCGGCGGCCACTTGATAGTCTTCCGTTGTCCAGTCCTTCCAGTGCTCCCACTGGTCGCAGCAGCACCAGCCGGCCATGACAAGAATGCCGTTCTCGTCGGTCAGACGATAGAATTCGTCCGACTCCAGTTTTCCTTCCAGACGGATCGTATTCAGGTGCATGTCCTGGACCATGCGAATCTGCTCAGGCAGTCGCTCGTGGTCCTCGCGCAGCATCAAGTCCTGCGACCATCCCGCGCCTCGGATCAGGATGGGTTTGCGATTGATGCGAAACAGTCGCGCGCCGCGATCGGTCAACTCCGACGTTGTTTCGCGGATGCCAACTCGCGCGGAGGCAGTGTCGGAAACATGTCCACGGCTTGTAAATTGAACGGTCAAGATTTCCAGCGGATGCATGCCCATTTCCGCAGGCCACCAGATCGCGGGATGATGAACTTTCAGTTGCGGAAACTGCTCCGGCGAAAAGCTGATACTTTTCGATTCGTCTGCGGAAAGGCTAATTGGCTGCTGAAATCTAACTCCAGCGAAGGTGCCCGAGACAACTCCATCGACAGCATGGTCCGTTGCATTTTGTAGTTGCGCCGTCACGGTGATGTCCGCCACACGCAGACTTGCATCTTCAAAGCGCGTGGCAATCATTGGAGAGCGAACGCTGACTGGCCCCGTCGTCACCAGACTCACCGCGCCCCACAGACCCATGTCTTTGTCTGCGGGAGTTGGGTTCCAGTCGACCCAATTGATTCCTAAATCAAGTGGACCGGGGGCGAAGACTTCGACCGCAACCGCAGCAGGTTCGCCAGCATTTACCATCCTGGTTATGTTGAAGTCGTAAACGCGGTAGGCACCTGCGACTTGTTTGGAGTCGGCAATCAAATGCCCGTTCACCCAGAGATTCGCCCTGTAATTGATGCCCGCGAAGTGCAACCACACAGTCTTTCCTTTTGACCTGAAAGGAACAGAAAACTGCTTTCGATACCACCATCCGCAGTGGTAGGGGCTGTCCTGGGGAACAGGCAAGTTGGAAAACTTAGCTCCAATGGGATAGGTCGTTCCGGGAATCTTCCGCAAATTCATGCCGAAGTAAGGATCTTGGTAGATGCCTGCCGCGACCTGGGCCGCCAGCACTGTAGTAGGAACGGTCGCTGAAATCCAACCTTGTGGATGGTATTGAGGCGACGACAACTGCGCGCCATCAGCCTTTACTTTGCACGCAGACTGAATGGCCCATCCCTGGCGAAGTGGCACGGAGTTGATCGCCGCCGAACTCGCTCCGGTGCAAACCGTCGCCATGCCAATGCCCAGCAGCACGAAGAAAATCTGTGACCGAACTTCCCGAATCCTTCTCATTTTAGAAGTTGTACTACAGACCGAGCGGAAAAAATACGCGGTTGTACTGCACTATGCACATGTCCCGTGAGTGGTACCCTCGCTGGCGAAGCCCTTGACGCCGGACAGCGGGTCGCGTCATAGTATCCGTACACGGGAAAGGAGGGCGATCCAAAGAATGAAAAATATTGAAGGAAGTTGTAGCACACTACGTGAGGTGACTGGGGCTTAGGCGTCCTTCGCCAGTCCTGACGGTCGCAACCATCATCGTCGAGGCCCACCTGCGGGAACGCCTCCGGTCAATCCAACCACTCACCGGCCAACGGCCTGTTATCTCATTGGAGACGACAGGCCATTGGTTTTTCTGGCGGAAGGTTATAGCTCGACCAATGGGTGAAACGGAAACAGCCACACGCCAAGCAAACCATAATCGCGAGCCAGAGTGCTTTCCTGCGTCCAGCTATGGCGAGCAGAATGGGCCATGTAAGGTAAAACTGTTCTTCTAGTTAAAATGGCAGATGTATTGTGGGCGTTTAGTTTGGCAAAAGCTGTGAAAGGTCATCCTTTCCACGTGAGCGATGAGTCGGAAGAGAAGACCTATTCAGCGCAGATGAAACAAGATGGTGGTTTTTCCGATGTACGTTTGTTTGCGGAGCAGGGAGGAGCAAGTGTTGTGCAGGGTTTGGAAGGAGACGTCTATCTGGCCGCAGGAAATATATTGGTGTATGACCCTTCATTTCAACTCGGAGCATGTCCATGAACTTCCTCCATGCAGATCGTCTATTTCCAGCGGATATCGATATGCGCGCGATTGCGAAACGTCTCTATGCATCGATCCAGCATTTGCCCATTCTTAGCCCGCACGGCCACACTGAGGCGCGTTGGTTTGCGGAAGATTCAGCGTTTCCAAATCCTACAGAACTTTTTATTTTGCCTGACCATTATGTTCATCGCATGTTGTACAGTCAGGGCATTTCTCTGGAAGACCTTGGACTGGATAAAAACGCGCCTCGCGATCCGCAAGAAGTATGGAGGCTTTTTGCAGCACATTACTATCTGTTTCGAGGAACGCCAACACAGATGTGGTTGGACCATGCATTCGATGAATTGTTTGGCATGACAGAGCGGCTTTCTGCAAAAAATGCAGATTTGTATTATGAAGCAATTTCTAAAAAACTTGTATCGCCGGAGTTTCGGCCTCGCGCACTTTTCGACCGCTTTCATATCGAGGTGCTGGCCACGACAAATTCGCCGCTGGAAGCTCTTGAGCACCATGCAGCGATTCGTGCTTCCACTTGGAAGGCCCGCATCCTTCCTACATTCCGCCCGGATTCTGTCGTCGATCCAGAATTTGCGGGATTTCGCGAAAATATCGCGCGTCTTGGCGAAATGACCGGAGAAGATACGAGCCATTGGCATGGCTACCTGCGATCTCTGGAGCAGACACGCCAGCGGTTTAAGGCCTTGGGTTGTACAGCCACGGACCATGGCCATCCGACAGCGGGAACGGCTGATCTGAATAGCGGTGCAGCCGAAATTTTGTATGGTAAGGTCGTGGCGAATGAAGCCACTGCTATGGAACAGGAACTGTTCCGAGCACAAATGTTGACGGAGATGGCCCGCATGAGTTTGAACGATGGATTGACGATGCAAATCCATCCGGGTAGTTTTAGAAATCATAATCCGCTCGTGTATCGCCGACTCGGGCGGGACGCTGGAGCAGACATTCCAACTGCCACAGACTATGTGCATGCGCTCCAGCCGTTGTTGAATCGCTATGGCAATGAACCTGGTCTGACCATCATACTTTTTACATTGGATGAATCTGCATACAGCCGCGAGCTGGCCCCAATGGCTGGGCACTATCCCGCTCTACGGCTCGGTCCGCCGTGGTGGTTTTTCGACAGTCCAGAAGGGATGTCGCGTTTTCGCGAGCGTACGACTGAAACGGCGGGTTTTTATAACACAGTTGGATTCAACGATGATACGCGCGCCTTCCTGTCTATTCCAGGGCGACATGACATGGCGCGGCGCATGGATTGCGGATTCCTCGGGAGGCTTGTCGTGGAACATAGGCTCGATGAGGAAGAAGCACAGGAACTGGCAGTCGATCTTACCTATAATCTGGCCAGGAAAGCTTATAAGCTGTGAACATGACGGATTTTCCATTCCTCCAGAAGAAAGTCCTAGAACTCGATCCTACGGACAATATCGCTGTTGCGATTGTCAACTTGCCCGCAGGAGATAAAGTTGGAATTGCCAACCGAACATACACACTCATCTCCGATGTTCCCGTCAAACATAAATTCGCCCTGCGCGACTTTGCCGTCGGGGATCCAGTCGTTATGTATGGAGTAATGGTAGGGAAGGCTTGCCGGCAGATCCGTGCCGGAGAGTTGATTGGCACATCGAATGTGCGCCATCAGGCGACTGGTTTTCATGCGAAGACGAAAAGCTTTTCGTGGTCCGCGCCCGACGTTTCCCCCTGGCAGGGAAGGACATTTTCCGGATACCACCGGGCCGATGGACAGGTCGGCACGCGCAATTACTGGTTGGTGGTCCCACTTGTATTCTGCGAAAACGGCAATGTCCGTAAGCTTCAGGAGGCATTCGAGCACGGCCTGGGGTTTGCTTCGAGTGGGGCCTACGGAATTCAGGTTGCAGAACTCGCTGCTCTTTACACGCAAGGGAAGATCGAACAAATCCGGGGCTATTCGCCAGTTCAAGAAGAAATTGCGCCAGACCGTCGCAAACTATTTTCCAATGTAGACGGCATCAAGTTCCTGCTACATGAAGGCGGCTGCGGCGGTACCCGCGAAGACGCTCGCACACTATGCTCTCTGATTGCCGGATATATCCATCATCCGAACGTTGCTGGAGCCACAATTTTAAGTCTGGGTTGTCAGAATGCGCAGATTTCCATGTTGCGGGAGGAGATTGCCAGGCGAGACCCAGACTTCGAGAAGCCACTTCTGATTTTCGATCAACAAGCGAGTGGCCTGGAATCCTCGATGCTGTCCCGTGCCATACGGGAAACATTTCTTGGATTGATCGACGCAAATCAATGCATCCGCGAACCTGCGCCTATTTCCCGGCTCACAGTGGGTTTAAAGTGTGGGGGATCGGATGGTTTTTCGGGGATCACTGCGAATCCCGCCATTGGGCATGTGTCCGATTTGATTGCAGCGCTGGGTGGAAGAAGTATTTTGGCGGAATTCCCAGAGCTATGCGGCGTCGAGCAGGACCTCATCGACCGTTGCGTGACGAACGCTCTGGCGGATCGTTTTGGCCAACTGATGAAGGACTATGAAGCGCGAGCGGAGGCCATCGGCAGCGGGTTCGATATGAACCCATCGCCGGGCAATATCAAAGACGGGATCATTACGGACGCCATGAAATCGGCGGGGGCCGTGAAGAAAGGCGGCACTTCGCCGGTGGTCGATGTTCTCGATTATCCAGAGTACGCGACCCGTCCGGGCCTGAGTCTTTTGTGTACTCCTGGAAACGATGTCGAGGCGGTCACCGGACAGGTAGGTGCTGGCGCGAACATCGTTCTATTCACCACAGGGCTGGGAACTCCAACCGGAAACCCTATTGCCCCTGTGATGAAGCTGTCGACGAACTCGGTTCTGGCGAAACGCATGTCGGACATCATCGATTTCGACTGCGGAATGATCGCTACTGGAGAAAAGACAATTCAGGAATCTGCCGATGCGATTCTGGAATTCATCCTTCAGGTAGCGA
>JAJYGR010000108.1 GCA_021790655.1 Acidobacteriota bacterium
GTGGCTGGCCGAGACAGCGGTAGACCTGGAAAGCCTCGATCTGCTGGCGCAGCATGGAATCCGCTTCACCATTCTGGCCCCGCACCAGTGTGCGCGGGTGCGGGCAATTTCCACGGAGAACGATCCGGAGGCCGCCACCTGGCATGAGACGGCGAACGCCAGTGTGGATCCGACACGTCCGTATCTTGTACGCACGTCGGAAGGACGCAGTATTGCCGTATTTTTCTACGATGGGCCGATTTCTCGCGCTGTGGCCTTTGAAGGGCTGTTGAACAATGGCGGAAGCCTGGCAAAGCGACTGCTGAACGCGTACCGTGAGAATGGCCAGCCGGGGCAGCTCGTTCACATCGCAACCGACGGCGAAAGCTACGGACATCATCATCGCCATGGCGATATGGCGTTGGCCTATGCGCTGGAATGGATCGCAACCAACACCGATGTGCGGCTCACGAACTACGGACAATTTCTGGAAAAATTTCCTCCCATGTATGAGGCGGAGATTCATGAAGACACTTCCTGGAGTTGCAGCCATGGTGTGGAGCGCTGGCGAGCCGATTGCGGGTGTAACAGTGGGGGCCATCCGGGATGGAACCAGCGCTGGCGCACTCCCCTGCGAGATGCGCTGGACTGGCTGCGCGACAGCGTAAGGCCACTTTGGGAACACTCCGCGGGCCAGACTTTACGTGATGCAGAGCAGGCGCGGGATGCGTATATCCATGTCATTCTGGATCGCAGTCCGAGTTCAGTGCAAAAGTTTCTCGACAAATACACCAACCATCTTCTCGGCCCTACGGAGCGGACGCAGGCGCTTAAAGTGATGGAGTTGGAGCGGCATCTTCAACTGATGTACACAAGTTGCGGGTGGTTTTTTGACGACATCTCAGGAATTGAAACCGTGCAGGTCATCTCCTATGCCGGGCGGGTGCTGCAACTGGCGTCTGAGCTTTTCGGAAGCGCTGGCGCTACGCTGGAAGAAGAATTTCTGGCGCGCCTTGCCAAGGCACAAAGCAATGTACCGGAACAGCAGAACGGCGCGGAGATCTACCGCAAACTGGTGGTTGCGCAAAGAATTGGGTTGGAGGAGGTTGGCGCGCACTATGCGGTGATTTCTTTATTTGAACCGCAGCCAGAAGCGATCCATCTGTTTTGCTACGATGTGCAGCGCGAATCGTGCGAAATTTTGAGTTCGGGACGGGGTCGCTTTGCGTATGGGCAGGCAGAAATTTGCTCTCAGATCACGTTGGAGTGCGAGAAAGTAGATTTCGCCGTCCTGCACCTGGGAGATCAAAATCTTTCCGCAGCCGTGCGGCGGACGGAAGCGTCAAAAGAGCGCAGCTTTCAAAATTTCGGCAAGGAAATTCGTGCTGCCGTCGACCGAGCCGATCTACCCGAGGTGATGCGCGTTTTTGTGCGTGAGTTTGGCTCCGCCGGTTATTCCCTGCGGTCTTTATTTCGCGACGAACAAAGGCGGATTTTGCAGCTCCTTCTGGATTCCACGCTGAGTGAAATGGAAGGCATGCTGCGCACTATTTACGAAGACCACATTTCCCTGCTGCATTATTTGAGCTTGAGCGGGATGCCGAAGCCCCAAGCGCTATCACTGGCAGCGGAGTTCAGTCTGAATGCGGACATGCGACTGGCGCTGTCGAGTGACCCGTTTGACGCGGTCCGGGCGCGAGGACTGCTGGCACAGGTGGTGACGGACAAAATAACGCTCGATGCGACGATCCTTGCCTACGTCGCCAGCCAGCGGATACTGCGAGCCATGAAGGAGCTACAGCAAAATCTCTCAAAACAAAATCTGGAGACTGCACTGGAAATTCTTGATGTGCTGCGGGAACTCCCATTTGAGGTCGATTACTGGGAGGCGCAAAACCTTTGGCACAGAATGCTGTACGAGAAGTTTTCTGCAGCGGGCGCAGATACGGAATGGAACAAGAAATTTCGCGAGTTAGGCACAAAGATGGACATTGAAGTAGACCAGTTGACGGTGGAAAATTAGAGTGTATCGGCTTGCAATTAAGCACTCCCACCCTTTGCGATCAAGCTGCAAAGGGTGGGGCACCAAAAACTTTGACCTTAGACCTTACTATCGGTGAGATTGGTCAAACCGTCGAATGTTGTCAACTACGCCATCGCAGAGTGGCCGGACCGGTCAGCGGATGCTCGAATGGTTCGCCACTCGATGCACTGTGCAGGCGCGCCTGCTTCAGCGCGAAGTACCATTTCGCGGGTCGGTCTGCGTCATCAATCAGCATGAGAGAGGGACTGAATCGCAGTCCTTGTGCCTGCTGGATCATGGTCAGACGGTCCTGTTCGACGAAGCGCTGTCCAAAAGATTTGGCAATGGGCAGAACGAATGGCACGTAGTAAAAAACATTCCATGCCGCGTAGACATCGATGCGGCTTTCTGTCGCCGTGACAGGCGTGACGGTAGTCAAGCTGGAGAACCACTTGTCGCCGCAGCGAATGGTTTCATAGCGCCGATTCGGCAGAACGAAGTCGATGGTGGTCGTGATTGGCTGGCCATAAACCCCCAACAGCTTGTACGGCGCGCTGTTCGCCGAGGGCGCATGCGCGCTCATGCGAAAACCCTGGGGGATGGGTTCAAACAGTTTTTCTTTCACATGGATGCTTTTGCCACTGCGCCACCACCAGGACTGGTGCACAAACGGGCCGTGTGCTGGGTCCATCAGACCGATGGTTCCGTGATCGACATTGCACGGCAGGTCGGCCATCAGGTGCGCCGAGCGGGAACGAGGGCCGAACTTTGGCAGCTCCGGCACGGGTGGGAGAGCAGCAACGTCTTCAGGCCGCAGCCGCCCGGAGCCTGGCGAAGGAACGTATACCCAGGCGTAGCCGTCGCGCTCTTGGCAGGGGAAGGCTGTGGCGTAGATACGGGAGCAGTCGAGCGTGTCCTGCGGCGTCAGCGAGGGGATGTCCGCGCATTGGCCGGTGACCGGATCGAACTTCCAGCCGTGATATTTGCAGGTGACATGCTCGGAATCGAACCAGCCATAAGAAAGCGGGATTCCCCGATGCGGGCAACTGTCTCGCATCGCAAACAGTTTATTTTCCCGGGTGCGGCCCAGTAGTAGCGGAACGCCCAGAAGCATTGTCGTTGCTGTCTGGCGGCCACGCAGCCGGTCGCTGCGCATCGCTGGATACCAGTCGTCGTAGATCAATGTGGCAGGCGGTATGGAAGCGGTGTTCGAAGTCGCAAGTGTAACGAGATTCGACAAGAGTCCCTCAGATCAAAATTCTGTCACTTACTATAGCGAATTTGCTGTGACCCATCCGATTCATTTACCGATCGCGGACCAATTTTCCATTACATAGCAAAAAGCGCTCACCACGCCAGACAATGTGGTCGTCCGCATAGCTCCAGAACCAGACGCCGAGGCCAATCAAATCGCGCAGTGGCAGCAACCAGAGATCGGCGAGTGTGCCTCGGTCATCGAGTATACCCACGCCAACGGTGAGCGCCATCGCGACGCGCACGCACACCATAGAACTGAGCAACGCGATGCTATCGAGCGAGGCCGCCGAGGCAATCAGGTTTGCCAGGGCCCAGGGCAGTCCAAAGGTGATAAGCAATCCAAGATACCCCCAGGGACGAGAGTCGCGCACAGCACGAGCCCAGCGCAATTGATGATCCAGGAACTGTGAGAATTTATAGGCAGGGATGGAAGTTTCCACCACTTCTCGGCTGATCTCTACGCGAAAGCCAGCATGAGCGATGCGCGCGCCTAATTCATAATCGTCTGCTAGATGGTCCACCAGAGGTAGCAGTCCACCGATGGCATTGAGGGCTTCCCGGGTAAGAGCCAGTGTGGAACCGAGTCCGAAATGAATTCCCTTTTCCAGCCAGCGCGAGGTGAGCACACCAGGCATAAAGTCCGTAGAAATGCCAAGTGCTTCCAGACGCGAACCGAGTGTGCCATGCGAGCATCCACGATAGAGCGCTGTGACCATCCCGACAGGCTTTTGTGTCTTGCCGGGTAGCGCGAAGATTGGCATCACGTTACGCAGGTAACGCCGAGAAACGCGGATATCGCTGTCATTGATGAGCAGATGATCGAACTTCGCCTGCTCGACCATCTGGATGAGGTTGCTGACTTTGCCATTGCAGCCCAGAATTTGTGGACAAACAACGATGCGAATGGCTTGCTGAGGGAATTCTTTTTGTAGGCGCTGGATGGCCTCTACGGTGGGATCTTCCATGGTATGCACGCCGAAGAGAATTTCGTACTCGCCCGAATAGTCCTGCGCGCAGTGGCTGGCAAAGGCGGCGTACATCTCCTGATCCATGCCTTTCACCGGCTTCAGGATGCTGACTGGAGGACAAAAGGCCGCCAGCGGGGTGCGAGATGCAAGACTGTAGGCACGCGTAGCGCGGAAGACGAGCAGCGAGTACACCAGCGCAGCCAGCGACAGCAGCGTGAAGACTGTAGAGACAATCAGCGCTGCGGACGATAGGACATGGGACAGGTTCATGGGCGACTTACAGACTATTGTCGCAGGGAAGGCCTACTCGTAGCGCAGGGCGTCAATGGGATCGAGATTGGCGGCTTTCCAGGCTGGATAAATTCCAAAGATGAGTCCGATGGCGCAAGAGACGCTAAATCCCGTGGCCGCCCAGAAGGTGGAGACGAAGGCTGGGATCGAAGGAAAGATGAAACGCACCGCAAAAGTAAGCACGCTACCCAAAAGTACACCGACCACGCCACCGACCGCGCACAGGGTAATTGCCTCAATAGTGAACTGGAGCAGGATATTGCGCCTAGTGGCCCCTATGGCTTTGCGGACTCCAATCTCACGGGTGCGCTCTGTGACGGAGACCAGCATAATGTTCATGACGCCGACGCCGCCCACCATCAGTCCGACGCTGGCCACGCCGATCATAAAGATAAAAATGCCGCCGGTGAGCTGGTTCCAGAGCCGGGTGATGGTATCGGGCCCAAAGATGGCAAAATTATCCGGCTGATTGAAGCGCTCTTTCCGCTGGATGCGCAGGGTCTGCTCGATCTCGTCATAGACGGCGGTCTTGTTCTTTGGATCGTCATACTTCAAGGCGATCCAGTAGTCCTTGATCTCCGGATGGATCTTCTGGAATGTTCCCAGCGGGAAATAGGCAGCATTGTCTTCAGGATTTTTGCCACCCCCAAAGGCCGTCTTGCGCTTTGACATTACTCCGATGACACGAAAATCGTCTCCGCCGATCTCGACTTCTTTTCCAATTGGATCTTCTCCCCGGAAAAGGGTCTCTGCCGTATCGTGCCCGATGACAACGACGTCCGAGTGTTTGTCCTGCTCGTAGGCAGAAAAGTAACGCCCCTCGGGGATATCCACGCTATCGACCTGGGGTTCGGCGATGGTATCGCCTTCGAGGATCGTATGTTGAATCTGACGTCCCTTATATTTCACGGCGACATTCCCGAGTCCCAGAGAAAAATCCTGGTATCGCAATTGAGGAGACACGGCAACCACATGCGGTAATTTAGCGAGCGCCTCGGCATCTTCCATGGTCAACTGCTTGCGGGCCAACATTTCCGCTGTGGGGCGCACGTTGATGACGGGAAACCGAAAAATCCAGTAAACGTTAGTGCCGAAGGATGCGACGAGCATCTGAATGTTCTGGTTCAGTCCGTTAATGAAAGAGGACAGCGTGATAACAGTAGCAACACCGATGACAATGCCGAGAATCGTAAGGCCGGAACGCAGCTTATTGCTGCGAATCGTATCGATCGCCATGCGTGCGGATTCACTGGATTGACTTACACGCATCGTTGCCCCTCACAGTTCCGAACGTAACGCCACGATTGGATCGAGCATGGCGGCCTTGCGCGCTGGATACACACCAAAGAATATGCCTACGGAAGTTGCCAGTACCAGGCTGACAAGAACCGACCATAGGGCGATGGTAGTGGGGAACCCGATCACCAGGGTAATGAGCTTGGCGACCAAAATTCCTCCAGCGACACCGATTATTCCTCCCACTAGCGCCATGGCGGCGGATTCGATGAGAAACTGCATCATCAAATCGCTGCGGCGCGCTCCGAGCGCTTTACGCACACCGATCTCACGGGTACGCTCCGTGACCGAGACCAGCATGATGTTCATGATGACGATGCCGCCAATCACCAGCGAGATGGTAGAGATGCCGATGGCCACGCCGAAAAAGGTTTTGCTGAAACTTTTGAAAAGGCCGACGAAGCTATCATTGGTGTCGATGGTGAAGCTGTCCGGTTTTCCTGGAGCATCGTGCCTCCGGGCGCGCAGGATGGAACGCATCTGGTCGGAGGCCTGCTCGAGTTTGTCTCCGATGCCGCCCGCCTTGCCATAGATGG
>JAJYGR010000217.1 GCA_021790655.1 Acidobacteriota bacterium
AGCTATTGGCTCCGCTAGTGCGGGTTGTCGGAGCTGGCTGCCGGATGAATCGCCAAATCGACCATCTGATTTCTGGCTCCGGACTGCACATCGTTGCTCTTGATCGTTTCGTAATGCCTAACACTCCACGAATCCTGGGCGAGATGTATAGAGGGGCTGCCAAGAGCATGAACTAAGAAACGGGAGTTCAGAAGGCACGCATGGACTCGCTTTACGAAGCGTGGATGCAAGCCGCGAAGCTGAACTGGAGGAGATGACAGTAGTAGGGGAGGTCTTATGGGTAGCTTTTTTCGCACACGGACATTGAGCGCTTGCAACCATGATGCCTCATGGGTCTTTTACCACTATGCCACGCTCAGGAGTTGGAGAGATTGGCGCATTTCGGTTTTCGAGATTGGAGATTGCCTATGAATGTGGTTCGATTCCTGACCACGACTCTCGCACTGGCGACTGCTCTTGCCACATTCGGTCAAGAGAATCCGCCCAGTCCGCCAACCCCGCTATCGGAACTGTTAACCGAAGCGAACCAGAACAACTCGCAGATAACAGCGGCAGATTATGCCTGGCAGGCGGCAAAGCAAGTCCCGCGCCAGGTCAGCACGCTGCCAGACCCGACCTTCACATACCAAGGGTTCAGCGTCGGCAGCCCGAAGCCATTTGCTGGATACACTACCAGCAATTTTGCCTATATCGGCATCGGCGCATCCCAGGAGCTTCCGTACCCCGGCAAGCTACATTTGCGCGGCGAAGTGGCGAAGCGGCAAGCAGACGTGATGGATATGGAACTTGGAGCGACCACAGCCAGTGTCGCCGATGCAGTCAAGGTTGACTACATCCATCTGGCATATCTCGAAGAGGCGCTCGGCATCCTGCGCGAGAACGAACGCGTTCTTGACCAGCTTATTAAGGACGCGACCGCTCATTATCAGGTCGGTCAGGGCTTGCAGGCCGATGTTTTGCAGGCCCAGGTGGAGCGCACCAAGATCGTGCGGGAAATTACCTCTAATAGCGAGCAGAGGGGCGACACCGAAGCGGACCTGAAAGCGCTGCTGCATCGAGATCAGAATTCTCCGGATATAGTGGCTGAATCCCTCAAAGAGAATCCACTTCAGCGCTCCTCAGCCGATTTGCTGGAGCTAGTAATAAAGAGCAATCCACAGATTCAGGTGGACGCCAGTTCGATCAATAAACAGAACGCAGCGCTAGCCTCCGCCAAACGAGAAGGTAAACCGGACTTCGGACTCGCGTACTTGTACGAACAGAACGACCGCAAGTATCCCGACTATTACATGTTCACGCTAAATGTCCGATTGCCGCGCAGAGCGCGGGTCAAGGCCGAGGTCGCCGAGGCGGCGGAAAATCTCGCGCAATCGAAGGAGACGCTCGATGCACATCTGCAGCAACAGCTTGCCCAAGTGAAGCAGGGCTACGTGACGGTGACGAACGATGAGGAGCTTTTGAAGGAATACGGGGAAGGATTGATTCCGCAATCGGACGCCGCTTACCGCTCGACGCTGAATGCCTATGCCAGCGATCGCGACGTATTCACGCACGTGCTCCTCTACTTCGTGAATGTGCTGGACATGAAACTCGATGCAGCGCAGGTGCTGGCCGATCACGAAACCACTTTAGCCCATCTTGAAACCCTGACAGGAGCAACACTGCGATGAATAAGTATGTTGTGCGAACTTCTCTCGTTTGGATTGGCATTATTGTCGTCGCGATTGCCGGATTCCTCTTCTACCGCTCTCGCAAAGCTGCACCGCCTGCAAAGACAAGCTCATCCATGAAGTCATCCGGGTCTTCGGATGAGCAGCCGGTGGCGGAAGGCCCGGCACCGACTTCCGCGCTCCAGCCAGCGAACACGGCTGCCGTAGGCGGATCTCAGACCGGACCTTCCACGCAAACACCGATGCAAACGCCGTTGACCCCGGTACAAATCACGCCGCAACGGATGCAGAGCATTGGAGTCCAGGTCGGCACGGTGGAGTATAAGCATCTCGATAACGATGTCCGGGCCACCGGGAATGTCGATATCGACGAGCGCCTGCTCGCGTATGTGCAAGTACGCTTTCCGGGGTACATACGCAAGGTCTACGCCAATGCGACGTATTTGTATGTGCGCAAAGGTGAGCCGCTTTTCACCGTCTATAGTCCAGACCTGGTGGCGACGCAGCAGGAATATCTGCTGGCACGGCAGAACCAAAAGACTTTAAGTACGAGCACCGTGGATGGAGTCGCATCTGGAGCGGCTGAACTTTCTGCGGCGGCGGAACAACGCCTGCAACAGTGGGAAGTCCCTCAAAGTGAGCTGGCGAGGCTCAAAGAAACGGGCAAGCCCATTGTTGACCTCACCATCAACTCGCCAGTCTCGGGATATATCACAGAATACAACGCGCTCCCGAATATGTTCGTGGAACCGTCGACCCGGCTCTATACCGTAGCCGACCTGTCCAGCGTCTGGGTGTACGCACAAGTGTTTCAGGATGACGTGGGACGGCTAAAACTGGGAGATGCTGCCTCCATAACTGTCGATTCGTATCCGGGACGCACTTTCTATGGCCGTATCGATGACATCTTGCCCCAGGTCGATCTGGCAACGCGGACCGTGCGCGTTCGATTAGCGATCGCCAATCGTGGTCTGAAGCTGAAACCCGGCATGTTTGTGAATGTCGATCTGAAGTCCGCTTTGGGACAACAGCTTACGGTCCCCGCATCCGCGGTCTTTCAAACTGGTACTCGCTCAGTAGTCTTCCTCGATCAGGGCGATGGCAACCTCGACCCGAAGGAAGTGGTTCTGGGTCCGCGCGCAGGCGATGAGTTTGTGGTGCTGAAAGGACTGAAAGTCCACCAGAAGATTGTTACTTCGGCGAATTTCCTCATCGATTCAGAAAGCCAGCTTCAGGCCGCTGCTGGTTCCTTTGCTCCGCCGGCGCCAGGTGCCGGAAGTAACAATTCCGCGCCGAACGCGCAAGCCAAAATCGATTTCACCACCGATCCCAACCCACCTCATAAAGGCGGCAATACATTCCGCGTCCAACTCGCGAATGCATCGGGAGCGCCAATCAGCGGCGCGCAGGTAGCAGTGACGTTCTATATGCCCGCGATGCCTGCAATGGGCATGTCCGCGATGAAGACGACCGTCACACTGAGCGACAAAGGCAATGGTTTGTATGAAGGCCAAGGCAATCTCGGCTCCGGCGGCAGTTGGCAGACCACCATTACCGTGCAGCAAAACGGGAAAATGCTTGCGACCAAGCTGCTCCACCTGAACGCTGAAGGAGGCATGTAACCATGCTCTCCAAAATCATTGAACTCTGCGCCCGCAACCGCTTCCTCGTCTTTACTGCGGTGCTGTTCCTGACACTGGCCGGTATCTGGTCGCTGAAACATGTTCCCATCGATGCATTGCCGGACATCTCGGATGTCGAGGTGATTGTTCATACGAGCTGGGCGGGTGAACCACCGGATGTCATCGAAGATCAGGTCACCTATCCCATCGTCACCAGTTTTCTCGCTGCACCGCATGTGAAAGCAGTTCGCGCGCAGACCATGTTCGGCGACTCCTATGTCTATGTAGTCTTTCAGGATGGTACTGACCTCTACTGGGCGCGTTCCCGCGTGATCGAATACCTGGAGCAGATCAGCGGCCAGCTTCCCGCCAACGTCCATCCGGTGATTGGCCCGGACGCGACTGGCGCAGGCTGGGTTTATGAGTACGCGATTGTTGATAAAAGTCACAACCTGAGCTTGGCGGACTTGCGCACTTTGCAGGACTGGCATTTGCGCTATGAGTTGGAGACGGTGCCTGGAGTATCTGAGGTGGCGACCATTGGCGGCTATGTGCGTCAGTATCAGGTGCAACTCGATCCGAATAAGTTACTGGCCTATGGAATCCCTTTGTCCACCGTGATCGACAAAGTCAAGCAGAGCACAAACGAAGTCGGCGGACGGGTACTCGACCAAAGCGGCGCGGAGTATATGATCCGCGGTCTCGGCTATCTTAACTCGCTCGACGATCTTCGATTGGTCGCGGTTGGCAGCAAGAACGGTACGCCCGTGCTGGTACGCGATGTCGGCACCGTCTCGTATGGCCCAGATATTCGCGAAGGCGTTGCCGAATGGAATGGAAAAGGGGAGACGGTTGGCGGCATCATTGTCATGCGTCAGGGTGAGAACGCTTTGAAGGTAATTCAAGGCGTCAAGCAGAAGCTGCGCGATATCGCTCCATCGCTGCCTCCGGGCGTCGAAATCATGTCCGGCTACGACCGCTCTGGCCTGATCGAAGCGTCCATCGAAACCCTCCAGCGCGACCTGCTGGAAGAAGTCATCATCGTCAGCCTGGTCATTATTATTTTTCTGTTCCACTTTCGTTCGGCGTTGATCGCAATCATCGCCTTACCCATAGCGGTACTGGTATCGTTCCTGCCGATTTACTTTCTTGGAGTCACCTCGAATATTATGTCGCTCGGCGGTCTGGCATTGGCCATCGGAGTGCTGGTCGATGCGTCGATTGTGATGGTCGAGAATGGCTATCGCCATCTGTCGGAACGGCAGCAGGACAGCAAAACTCCACTCACGGAGCCGGAACGACGCACGGTCTTAATCAATGCCGCCAAACAGGTCGGCCCGGCATTGTTCTTTTCGCTGCTGATTATTATCGTGTCTTTTCTACCGGTCTTTATGTTGCAGGCGCAGTCTGGACGCATGTTCCGCCCGCTGGCGTGGAGCAAGACGCTCTCGGAGGCGTGCTCGTCCATCCTGGCCATCACACTGGTTCCGGTGCTGATGGTGATGCTGATTCGTGGCCGGTTGCGTCCGGAAAGCGCCAATCCAATCTCCCGGGTTACACAGGCCATCTACCGGCCAATTCTCCGCTTCTGCCTGCGCTATCGCAAGCTCACGATTGCGGTGAATCTGCTCTTTCTTCTGCTCACGCTTCCACTCGCTTTTCGCCTGGGCAGCCAGTTCATGCCATCACTGTTTGAAGGTTCGGCACTATATATGCCGACAGCGCTACCGGGGCTCTCTATTGGACAGGCCAAGGTATTGCTTCAAGAACAGGACAAGATTCTGCGAGCTTTCCCGGAGGTGCAGAGCGTCTTTGGCACCGTAGGGCGTTCCGACAGCGCGACCGACAATGCGCCGCTCGATATGTACGATACGACGCTGATGCTGAAGCCACGCAGTCAATGGCCCGCAGGTATGACCTACGACAAGCTCATCCAGGCTATGGATGCCAAGCTCCAGTTTCCCGGCCTTTCCAACACCTGGACCATGCCGGTAGAAAACCGGTTAGACATGGAATTGACCGGCATTAAAACACCGCTTGGCATCAAGGTGCAGGGAACCACTGTAGACGGCATCCAGCAACTTGCTTCGCAGATTCAGACAATCCTTTCGAGCATGCCGCAAGTCAGCTCTATTTTTGCGGAAAAGGTGGCGCAGGGCTTTTATGTCAACGTAGCGGTCAATCGCGAGGAAGCTGCGCGTTACGGGCTGACCATCGCGGATGTCCAGACTGCTGTGTCCTCCGGAATCGGGGGAGAGGACATCGCTGAGAACATCCAGGGCCGGGAGCGCTATCCCATCAACGTTCGTTATCAGCAGGGCTTCCGCAACAGCATCGAAAAAATGCGAGGCGTTCTCATTGGCACGCCGTCAGGCGCGCAGATTCCTTTGGGTCAGGTAGCGAAGATTTCATTCTCCAAGGGTCCGGCGATGATCCGGGACGAAGATGGAGCGCTGACCGGTTACATCTATATCGACCTGAATACCACGGATTACGGTGGGTTCGTTGCCCAGGCCGATAAGCAGATTCACAACAAGTTGAAATTGCCCGCGAACTATACCTTCCAATGGTCCGGCGAGTATCAGTTTGAGCTGGAGGCGAAGCAGCGCCTGAAGCTCATCCTGCCAATCGTCTTTTTCGTGATCTTCATGCTGTTGTACATGGTCTTCCATTCTGTCACGGAAGCGCTGGTGCTGATCTTCCCGACAATATATGCGATGACCGGCGGACTGCTGCTGCAATGGATGTTGCACTACAACTTCAGCGTTGCGGTTGCCGTGGGCTATATCGCGCTGTTTGGCGTTGCCGTTGAGACCGGCGTGGTCATGGTCGTCTATCTCCACGAAGCATTGGAAGAGCGTCTACAAACGGGAAAGCCACTCACCAACGCCGACATCGAAGCCGCCGCTATGGAAGGAGCGGTACTGCGGCTTCGTCCCAAATTGATGACTGTGATAGCCGTCATCGCCAGCCTTGCACCGATTCTCTGGGAAACAGGGATCGGTTCCGATGTAATGAAACCAATTGCAGCACCGA
>JAJYGR010000167.1 GCA_021790655.1 Acidobacteriota bacterium
ACGAACTCGGTTCTGGCGAAACGCATGTCGGACATCATCGATTTCGACTGCGGAATGATCGCTACTGGAGAAAAGACAATTCAGGAATCTGCCGATGCGATTCTGGAATACATTCTTCAGGTAGCGAGCGGAGAGAAGCAGACCAAAGCGGAAATAAGACAGCAGAACGATTTCATCCCGTGGAAACAGGGGATCTCGCTCTGAAAGGAGCGGACAAATGGGCCGAGGCGTCGCGGTGACGGTTTGGTGGAGGTAATTCGATGGCATCTACAACCCAGAATCCCGGCGGTGGAATTTCGTTCAACTCTGGGGCCGCGCCGCGTCTGAATCGCACCCTCACCCTGTGGAACCTGATTATTATCGGCATGGTCATCATCCAGCCTACGGCGCCGATGGGGATCTACGGCGTTATCAGCAACAAGGCAGACGGCCACGTTGTCACCACCATTCTGATTGCCATGGTGGCAATGATCTTCACTGCCATCAGCTATGGCAGAATGGCGCGGGCCTATCCCAGCGCGGGTTCGGCCTATACCTACGTTGGGCAGGAAATCCATCCGGCCCTGGGATACATCACCGGTTGGAGCATGGTGATGGATTACATTCTGAACCCATTGATCTGTACCGCCTTCTGCGCCAAAGCGGCGATGAACATTCTTCCCGTGTTGCCGTACTACGGATGGATTGTGGTTTTTGCCGCGCTCTTTACCTGGGGAAATCTGCGAGGCATCAAAGCGTCGGCCCGGATCAACGAAACCATGTGCGCGGGAATGGTGGTCGTGGTTCTCATTTTTCTGGGCGCGGTCATCCGGTTTGTATGGGGCCTGCACCACTATGGAGCAGCGTTCTATACGCAGCCGTTCTACAATCCGCAGACCTTCCAAACCTCGCATCTGTTTGCCGGAACTTCCGTCGCGGTGCTGACCTATATCGGCTTCGATGGAATTTCAACTTTGTCGGAAGAGGCGGAGAATCCCCGGCGCAATATACTTTTGGCCACCGTACTGGTGTGTCTGATTACCGGTCTGCTCTCCGGGTTGGAAGTTTACGCGGCGCAATTGGTTTGGGGAGCCAAGCAGTTTCCCAGCAGCCAGGTGGAATCGGCGTTCGCGATCATCTCTCGGCAAGTGGGTGGCGTGGTCCTGTTCCAACTCATCAACTTCACGCTGCTGGTCGCCAACGCCGGCTCCGGCATGGGCGCGCAATTGGCGGCAGGCCGCTTGCTCTACGGCATGGGACGCGGCAATGCGCTGCCTAAATCATTTTTCGGTGTAATCGAGCCAAAAAGCAGAATCCCCAGGAACAACATCATCGCCGTGGGTGTTTTTGCGCTGCTGGGCGCGGGCATTCTGGAATTCTTTGCCAGGCAGTTGGGGGGCGGCGCGTATGAGATCGGCGCGCAGGCGGTGAATTTCGGCGCATTCATTGCCTTTATGGGCGTGAACGCGGCGGCCTTCGTGCGCTACTGGCTGCGCGCAGAAAAAAGAACGCTCAGCAATTTTCTGGTCCCAGTCCTGGGATTTTCCATCTGCGGATTCATCTGGCTAAACCTCAGCCATACCGCATTGTTGCTGGGGTCGGTCTGGATGATTGCCGGTATTCTTTATGGCGCTATCAAAACACGCGGCTTCCGCGCGGAGTTGGTCAATTTTGACATGCCTGCTGAGGATATGGGCCATTGAGCAACCGCCTCCAGATATGTAATAGATACGCAATGCCAGATATGCAATGCTGCTGGCCAGAGGGTGGAACGAACCAGTTCGTAGAAGGTAATTTTACCTGCTGTAAACAGACATCTTTTCACAGCGCGCGGCACTGTACCAATCGGTGGGCAAGTACGCCGAAAGCCACCGAAAGCATCCATAGAATTCGCGAGATTCCCATAAGGAGTAAAAGGAAATGACACTCAATCGCAGGGACTTCATCGGCGCGATGGTTGCGTCGGCCTCGCTGACAAAACTTGGTGCGCCGGTTGCATCGTCCATGTCGGCTTTTTCCGCTGGACAAGGGGCATGGTTGCAGCGCGGCATGATCGACGCTGGTGGTACACACGAGCCGTACATTTTCATCGTGCGCCGTGGCGGACAGCGCCTGGACGCCCGCCAGATCAGCGAGTACGAGCAGAGCGAAGGACTGATTGAGCAGCTTCATCGCCAGGGGGTCGAAGTCTTTCACACCCACCTCTACAAAGGCTTTGGAATGGCCGCTGAAAAAGAGGGAATGGAGGACACGCGAAATGCCGTGGCCATCGCCCATCGACTTGGCATGAAAGTGGACACATACATCCAATGGAGTTCCATGATGTATGAAACCTTTTTTGCGGAGGAGCCGCGCGCCGCAAACTGGATCGAGCGGGACATCGCAGGGCTGCCCATTCTCATCACCTATGGCTATCAGCAATCTTTCCGTTACATGCCCTGTTTTACCAACCAGGAATACATCGACTACCTGAAAAAAGTTGTGCGCTATGCGATCATGGAAGTGAAAACGGACTTTATTCATTTCGACAATTTCAACCTGAATGCCGAGCCTTCTTCCTGTCATTGTCCTTGGTGTGTCAACGGCTTCCGGAAATATCTCAGAACGAAATACAGCCCGGCACAATTGCGGGAGCGGTTCGGTTTTGAAAATGTCTCCTTTGTCAATCCGCCGCAATGGAACAGCGACGACCCGCCGGACCAGATGCAAATTATCTACGATCCCGCATTTCAGGAGTGGGTCGATTTCCGCTGCCAGACGATGGCCGACGCGCTGCAACAGGTTTCCGGCTATGCGAAGTCGCTCAATCCCGAGGTGGCCATAGAGATCAATCCGGGAGGCATCAACGGGGAGAACCGTCCGTGGACATCCGCTATCGATCATGCCAGACTTCTGAAATTTACAGAATCCTTCTGGAGCGAAGAGCGGGACATGCCTGCTTACCTCCCGGATGGCCGATTGATTTCAAAGATTCGCAGCTATAAGCTCGCCCGAATCTATAACAATGTGATGTTGACGTATGCTGCGGACGACCCGGTGGGGATGGCCGAAGCCCTGGCATTCAACCAGACATTGGGTTTTGTGGGAAGCAATCCGCTCTCGCCAGAGACGCTGCGGTATATCGATTTCTATCGCAAAAACCGCGACCTGTATCTGGGCAGCGAAGATGTCGCCCCCGTTGCGGTATTTCGGTCCTATGCTTCTCTGACCTACCACAATGCCCGCGCACAACTGAGCGCGATTCTGGTCGAGCAAGCCCTGATCCAATCGAGGGTCCCTTTCGTTCTTATTTTCGATGAACATCTTCGCAACCTGGCCGATTATAAGGTCCTCGTCCTTCCGAATTCCGAATGCCTTTCCGATGAGCAACTCTCTCTCATTCGCCACTACGTCGAGGAAGGGGGTGGGTTGGTGGTCACGGAACAGACAGGGCTCTACGACAACTGGAGACGTGTGCGTACCCAGCCGGGCCTGAGCGGGTTGGTGGAGGGTCAGTCTTACGGAACGGGCTATCAGGAAAATGTGAAATCTCAGATGCATAGCGCGGCTGCCGCATCCCGGAAACAGGTCGGTGCCGGAAGAGTGGCCTATATTCCAGCCATTGAATTCGACGGAGTTTTGCCCCCGCCAGAACCCTATTTTGCAATGACGAATATTTTCTGGAAACGTCCGAGGAACTGGAAGAAAATCATCGATGCCGTCCACTGGGCGGCAGAGAGCCAGATTCCTCTTACTCTGGATGGCCCTGAATTTCTGGTTGCGAATTGTACGCACCAGGCTCGTGACCAACGATTTCTTGTGCATCTGGTGAATTACAACGTAACGAAGGTCCCATCCCTCGCCGACCTTCAGCTTCTGGTCGCATTACCGAAGAACAAGAGAGCGCGGAAGGTGACGCTCTATGCCCCAGACTCCAAGGAAGCGCGCCCACTCAACTTCACCAACGATAATTCCGGCACGAGGTTTACCATGCCGGAATTAAGGGCTTATGCGTTGATTGCCGTCCAATGGTAAACGTGAGAGACGAGATCCTTTATGAGCCGAATGCATGCTCGATTTATCCGCTGGAGACTATGCCTACCGCTTGTCATGTTCTCATTGTCTGTTCCATGCCATGCAAGTAAACCACTACGGGTGGCCCCAACTGATTCCCCTCTGCAGGTAGTCGTGAGCACGGCGGATGGTTCGTATGCGATTGGAGCGAGAGGGCTGGCGGAGCCCGTGCTGCAATCGCAATTTGCCGTCGAGGTGGACCATCGCTGGGTGAATTCTCGCGATTACCCAAAACATCTGGTACGTCAATCTGACGTAACCGACGATCTGGGCGCGGCGCGGCAGTGGACCGTGCAATGTTCCGGACTGCGCGGCGGACCGGACCTTACATTGGTCTTGCGCGCCTATTCCTCCATCCCTTTCGGAGATGTCCAGGTCATTGCAAACAACACTAACTCTCATACATTTATGGTCCAGGCAATTCGTCCCGTTGCCGCAGAGGGGAGCGGTATTCTGAATCTTGGAGGAGCAAGTTCGCTCGATCGGGTCCTTTCCGACAGCTTTAGCGAGGACCGCCCCGAAGTCCAAATTCTAGATATGAAGAACGCTCCGAACGGGATGCATCGTGGAGTGGGCAGCCAACTGATCTATAACCGGCAAAGCCATCGCAGCTTGTTTTTCGGCGCGCTGACTTCAGATCGTTTTCTTAGTATCCTTCGGCTCCGGATTTCCAATGCGAAAAGCGGCGAACCGCAGATTACTTCCTACCAGGTGGATTCAACGGGAACCACTGAGATGACGAAAGAGAACTCTCTACAGGATTCTCCCGATGAAGATCGCGTTGAATTGACGCTTCCATTAAAACCAGGGGGCAAGCTGGCGTCCGAGCGGCTTCTTTTCAGTGTAAGCAAGGATTACCATCGGCAGCTTGAAGTCTATGGAGCACTGATCAAACAGTTACATTATCCAAGGCTCTCCGCAGACACCACCACACCGATGGGCTGGTGGAGTTGGACGGCATACTATTTTGGATTGAATCAGGGGGCCGCGCTCACCAATGCGGAATGGCTCTCTCAACACCTAAAGTCCTTCGGATATGACTTCTTTTTCATTGATGAAGGGTATCAGTATGCGCGCGGCGAATATATAACGACGAATGCGGATTTATTTCCGGATGGCCTGCGTCCATTGGAACAAAAAGTGCGGGCCAAAGGGCTCACTCCGGGGATATGGACCGCTCCTTTTGAAGTATCGGACCGTTCCTGGGTGTATCAGCACCACAAAGACTGGCTGGTACACAATGCAAAGGGAGAGCCTATTCATTGCGGCTGGCTAACGAAGCGGACTGAGCCTTTGTTCAGCCTCGACCCCACAAATCCTGGAGCGCAGGAGTACCTGCGCAAGACCTACTCGACATTGGCGCATCGATGGGGCATACGTTTCATCAAGCTGGACTTTATGGAGGACAACGCGATCGAGGGCTATTACTACCGTCCGCATACAACGGCGTTGGAAGCGCAACGCATCGGGCTCGACGTGATCCGGCAAACGGTCGGAGACAAAGTTCTATTGGATAAGGACGGCAGCGAGATGTTGAACCCGGTGGGGTACGTGGATATGGGGCGCATCTCGAACGATACAGGTCACACGTTCTACGCAAGTAGAGTGGCCGCGCCAGGGATTGCGGCCCGTTACTACATGAACCGGAACTTCTTTGTGAGCGATCCGGATGCATTTACGGTATCCAGGCAATGGGTGAGCGACCCCGATCCAGATACTGGAAGCAATGATGGGGTTCGCCCCCTTACGCTGAATGAGGCGGAGGTGTCGATTGCGCTGGCGGCTGTCTCCGGAGGGATGTTCGAGATTGGCGACGATCTGCCTACGCTCGGCGCCGATCCAGACCGCATGGCGCTGGTGACGAACCGCGACCTGATCCGCATGGCGCAACTCGGACGCGCGTCGCTGCCGCTGGACTTAATGAGCTACGAGCCGGAGGACAAGCAACCCAGCATATTTCTGCTGAAAGAAGACAACCGGACGAGTATTCTTACGGTCTTCAATTGGACGGAAGTGCAACGGATCCATACATTCAACCTATCGAATATGGGGCTTTCTCCTGCGCACCGCTACGCTGTCACGGATGTTCTTCATCCAAAGACCGGTTATTCTGTAGTTGCTGGTTCTTTGGTCGTTGACCAGCCAGCTCACGCCGTGCGCGTCCTCAAGATTGTTGACATGAGCATCCCCGCTGTTCCAATCCATCTGGAGGTGCATGTTCCGCGCGAGGGGAAAACGGGAGGAGTTCTTCGCTATGCTGCGCGCGAGCAGGACAA
>JAJYGR010000323.1 GCA_021790655.1 Acidobacteriota bacterium
CAACCGCTTCTCCAACTCACGCACCGGGATTGACCGTGCGCCCCGGATGTGACCCGAACGGTACTCTTGCTCAGGGCGCACATCGAGCACGACCACGTTTCCTGCCTCGATCTGTTTCAGCAGGTCTTCGCAGGTGGTAGCCTCCAGATCTTTGCGGTCCTTGAAGAAGTTATCGACAACCCGCTCGACTTCAGCAAGCTGCATCTCGCCAACCTCGCGCAAGTTCAGCCACAATCTCAGCACATGCTCATCGCTCAAGCGATACCACGCATAGGTTCCTTGGCGGCGCACATCCACGAGGCGCGCGTTCCGAAGCACCTGGAGATGCTGCGACGCATTGGCGATCGACATGCCAGTTTCCGCAGCAAGCTCCTCGACGGTTCTCTCGCTCTGGGCGAGAAGCTCGATAAGCTCCAGCCGGCGGCCACTCGAAAGCGCTTTACCAATGCGCGCGAATTCCTCAAACAACTCTGCCTTGAAGGCTTGCTTGGTTGTGTTCTTCATTCTCACCTGATCAAGCATACACTTGAATAATAGTCACAATCTTTTTGTGACTGTTTCCTTCCTAAAAGTTTTGCTTCAGCCAGCGCACAAAAGCGTATTTTGACTGCGGATGCTTGATCTTTGTCCACCCCGGACCGCTCTCGGCAAAGCTGCGCACCGGAATCTGTTGAATTTCGACTTGGCCGGAGCGATATCCCGCGTCCTTCTCGATGCGTTGAATTTGGTCGCTGGTTATGGACGGAGTGCCCGGAGGAAAATCCAGAACGATCGAGGACTGCCGCAGGTTAAACTGCGCACTCTCCAAGGTAGGCAGCGAATAGAGCCTCACCAGAATATTGAAGAAGCCGCGAGGAGAGAACACACCATTCAGATGCGCGGTGACCCGTTGCCAGCAGGCATCCTGCGATCCCGATGTTTGAGCGTCGGCTGCGCAAAACACGCTGAAGAGAAGCAGGAGCGCGAGGAAGTGATGAATATTTCGTGTGCAGGCCGTCATTGTTTGTGCCTTTTGAAACCCGAGAAATAATATTCGGTAAAAAACAATAGTTGACGCTTTTCCCGAACATCGTTGGGACTATTCAAATCTTGAACAACCGGGAGTTGTATGCCCGCGCCGATTTCGTAATGCAAGGTCGCCCATTCAAGGATGGCATCCTGATAAAAACTTGCCCCTCCAGAGCCGGACGAAACCTGGCCATTGATGTGCGAAAGCGAATCATGCTGATAATTTTCTTCGATCGATAGCCATAGTTCTCCTTTCGGCAAACCGAGATTGGGTAGCGTCAAAGGGAACAAGCGTAGCTCTCCCTGTCCGTCCACACGAAATTGATCGCCGGGGCTAATACCCGTGTGCGTGATCGGGTTGTGGCGAAAGGTACTGTCCGCGGCAAGCCCATACGCTGGCCCGTTCCAGCCAAATGCGACACCGCCGTAAGGAGCGACGCTGCCGGAGCCGGTTTGTATTGGCGCCGGCAAGAGTCCGTTGGCATCGCTGAGAGTATTGCTGCCATTGGGCAAATACAGACCTGCCAATGGAGCAATGCGCAATGTCGACTTCGGAGTGTCCTGGCTGAATAATGTGTAACGCGCGAACGCTAGAGTGTCGCCGAGGCCTCCTGTGCTCACTTCGTGCTGGCCAGAAAGCGTTTGCGTCTGAATCGACGCGTACACCGGATTGAACGTGGTGAAAATGGTCCATCGCGCATCCACGCCGTAAGCCAGGTCGAAAGGAAACTGGAAACTCGTGAAGCGCTGGCTGCCGAATGCAGGATTCCAGTTAAACCGCGTCAACGCCTGATTCTCTGCCACTGGCAAAGCTGTAACGAACGTAGTTGGAGATGCCAGTGCAGGTCGTAGGCATCCGGCAAAAAAAACAGCCAGGACCCATGCACCGGCCACTCTTGGTAATAGTCTTTGGATAAAGCTCAAAACAGGTCAACCTCCTTGAAGGAATCGAATCGACACGATTTGTAGAAGCCTCATGCACTCGCTGGGAATAGAGACTAGTTGTAACTCAGCGTGTACGTCCGATAGCATAAAGAACAATCGACTTTATGGCTTGGAACCATCGGAATTTCCCATAACCTGAAGCAAGGCCGTACTCATCGAGTAAATTCTGATGGTGTAATACTTTGAAGTCATTTCGACAACCCCTTGATTTCTCTTCCCTGTGTGTACGAGAGAGACTGTGCTGAAGCCATACAGGCCGCAAGCGCTTCCCGAATAGATAGCCACTGATTGTTCGTCTTCCGTTCCGTCGCAAAGCACTTGGGACTCTTCGTTCATGGCCAATGCTGGCCTGAGGCGCTCAAAAACTCCATCTTTTAAATTCTCGCCAACCACATCCAGTCCGTCATCGGTAGACGAATAAACCTTATGGTCCGATGGAGTTACCTGGTCTCCATCAATCAAAGTGAGGGTTTTGGATAGATTCATATCCGGCGGGGGGGTGGGATAGCTGGCATCCTGCGAATCGATCGGACCAGCCAGCGCGCGAACATACAACAAGACGGATAGCGCGCCTTGACGGACAAGAATCCGGTCAAACTTGAATGCCAAGATCGATGGACTGACGCCTCTGTGCACACGCCGGGCCTTGATGACATGCCCCAGAACGAGAGACCCCTTTGGCAGATCGTGTCCTTGGCCAAGATGGACAACCTGCATCGTTCTGGCCTGGACTGGATCGCCTGATTTCAGTTTTCCGGCATCGAAGGTACGAGTGAACTCAATCGGTATGGCCGTATCTGGATGCAGGTTCCAATTGACCCCTTGCTGGACCGCGCTGCACATGGTTGTGAACACGAGAAGCAACGCCAGCATGAGCCGCCTAGCCGGTAAAAAGCATCGCTGCAATGGCGATTTGTAATGCGTGCAATCCATCGCGATATATCCTTCTTATCAACTAGTCAATCAGATACTTGAATAGCTGTCAAGCGGCCTGCTATAAACAGGTCTATGGATGATCGCTTACCATTGTTTCGTCACCGTCTTTCTTCGCCCAGTGCATTCAGGCCCGAAGCCCTGGTGCAGGCTGTGCGAGCGGAACGCGCAATGGAATCTGTGACTGTGCCGCTGATTTGCGTGCTCGACTTCGATGGCGATCTGACCGACTGGCTCGTAGAGAAAGGCATAGCCCACACATATCCAGCCTGGGCGTGCTTCCACACGACGATGTATTCTTTCGAGGTCGATGGAATAGAATGCGGCATCGTTGCCCGAACCATCGGCGGCCCATACGCGGTGCTGGTTGCTGAACAACTCCACGTTTCCGGCGCTCGTGTTCTCCTCGGACTCACTTCCGCAGGCCGGGTGAGCTCTTCTCTTCCCGTGCCCAGTCTCGTGGTCGCATCCAGCGCCATTCGTGACGAGGGAACTTCGCACCACTATCTCCCTGCTGCCGATACCGTCGCCGCGCCCACAGAATTGGCAGTCGATCTGTACAAGGGAATACAAGGCTTGGGGCTTCCGGTTGCGCAAGGGCTTGTGTGGACAACGGACGCGCCGTACCGCGAAACGGCGGAGGAGCTTACGGCGCACGCGGAAAGGGGGGCCTTGGCTGTCGAAATGCAGGCAGCTTCATTGTTTGCTTTCGCGCAAGCACGCCACGCGGACGTGGGCATAGCAGCCCATGTCACCAACGCCATCGACCATGTGGGAAAACAATTCGATAACGGATCGGATGAACAAAGCTGGCTGATCGTTCAGGCGATGTGTCACACTTGTATATCCGCACACCGCTACTTTCCGACTCACGATGAAGCAGTGTTGGAGCGGGTACGCAACCAGGTGCTGCCGGCGATGACTAATCCAAAAGGGAGATCCCCCGGCTCTGCCGGGGTAGCATTAGAACTTTGAGAATTCCGGGAGTATGTTCTCCCTCGAATTGCCTGTGCTGCGGCAGTGAAGACAGCAGTACGAGGCTTTTGCTTTTGTTCTTGCTTTTGCTTCGGACGGTTGCGAAAAGGCCCCTTTGAGGGGCCAGCAACCGTAAAGCCACGGGCTCTGCCGGTGGATACTTACTTCCCAGGATTAAGGCCCAGAGGATTTCCCAAGCCATCGTTCCAGACATCACCAGCGCGTGGAGCACGGCATGTAGAACTGTCATCGTGAAGACCTCAATCGTTCAGCACCCTCTTCAGACGACCCAAGCGCCCGGTTCGACAAAAACGAATCAATGAGACAAGGAGGCCTCGCTGAAGCTCACGCTGTGAGCTTGAAGAACACCCTTCACCCTCACCGCATGGATGACGACTCGATAACCAACTTTCAAGTCGATTCGCGCGGCAGGTTTTCCAGCTCTTTCATAGGTCGTGGCATCGCTGAGAACGACCTCGACGGTCTTCTTGTCCGTGGTCTGGACGGTGACAGATTTGTCTGTTAAGGCTGAAACGGTTCCCATGACATGGATCATGCCTTCATGCGCATTTGCCATCAGGGATACAGTGGAAGCCAACAAAGCTGCGATCAGAACTCGACGATTCATGGCATTTCCTTTCCTTGGTGGTGCATAGGTTGTGGTTGCGAACGAGTGGGGCTCCCGTTCAGGAAGTTCTCTTCCTCCTGCTCCTCTTCCATTTCCTGCGGCGACTTCGGGTTCATCTTTTCCATCTCCATCTGCTCGCTTTGAGAAAGCAAAGGAAGATGGCGAATGAAGGCGACCAGCTTCCAGCTGTCCAGATCGTCATCGCCTGGAGCGCCGAATGCGGGCATTCCGCTCAGCCTCACGCCATTCTTGATGGTCCAGTACAGTTCGCCGTCGGACCTCTCCTGAGTCTCCGTTTTGCGCATGTCCGGCGGGCGAGGGTACATGGTCCTTCCAAGCATGGTGTCGCCACTACCATTATTCGCATGGCAGGTGGCGCAGTGGTCTGCCCAATGCTCCATGCCATCATGGATGACGTCGGGAGTGACTGCTACAGGGTTTTTCATGGCCTTGTAGCGCGAAGGTATTGCTGCGTCCCGCACGGCGATCGCAAGCGAGGACTCTATGGCACCCGGCGGGTCTCTTGTACTGAATCCACGGTGGATCATGCGGCCCATCAGAAAGAGACAGGATAAGACCGCGAACAAGGCGATTGCAGAAAGCGAGATTATGCGTCTCCGTCTCATCTCATTCACTCCTGTGCCCCGCCGGCATTGGGAAGGTTGATGGTTGTGCTTGGCGTGTCGCTCGATACCGGAGCATGGAGCCCGCCGCTCAGCATGTAGTTTTGGAGTGCAATTGCGTTACGCCACTCCTCATGCAGAGCCATGACATAGCTGACCCGCAATTGGAAAAGCGTGCGCTGGGAGACAAGCACCTGAGGGTAGGCCTGCGCCATGCTCTGGTACTTTTTCAGATACAGTTCGTATGCCCTTGTTGCGCGCGGAATGAGCTGTGTCTTGTAGCGGTCCGCCTCGAACTTCGCGGATTCATACGATTCTGCTAGTGGAACTGCTTGTTGACGAAACGAAAGCTGTTCGCGAGCAAGATCTTGTTCAGCGCGTTCGATTTCAGCCCTGGCCGCTTGCACGTTGCCCTGGTTGCGGTTCCAAAGAGGAAGATTGATGCTGGCGCTTGCAAAACTCTGCGCTCCTGTCGGCTTGAACGGGTTTTCGCTGACATGTTCTCCGTTGTACTGTTCGCCGACCCGCAACTGCAGATCCGGAATGGACTCGCGTTTCGCGTCTTTCAGCCGAGCTTGGGCAACCGCGATTTCCTGGCGCACCCGTTTCACCGCTGGGCTTGCGGAAGCGACCGATTCCACCAACTGTTCCGTATTGAGATCGGGTATCATCTCCAGATCGCCGTCAAGTGAGCTGACGGGGAGATCACTTTTTCCTGCAAGTGCAGCCAGAACGTGGAAGGTCTCCAGATAGTGCCGCTGCGCCGTGCTGTAATCAACCTTCGCCTGCTCCGCCTCGACCTCCGTCTGAAGGATGTCCGGCGCATCTGCCTGCCCTACATTGGCCAGCTGATGGACAGTTTCTACTGCGTCGAGCGCGAGGCCAAGTAACTGCTGGCGTAGATGTACCGTGGTTAGCGCAGCCAGGGCATCGTAAAATGCCTGTTGCACGTCGCCATGGACCCGATAGGTCTGCTCTTCGACGCCGACCTGCTCGGATCGCATCTCCTGCTCGTGAATGTTGCGCCGGAGTCCCAGCTTGCCGCCCAGAACAATAGTCTGCTGAACGAAGCCGCCTTGCTCGCCGCCCCCATAAGAACCGCCACGGATCTGCTCACCTTGATATCCAATGGAGGGATTCGGGTAAAGTCCAACTTGGCGCGCCTTTTCCTGCGATCGGCGCACTAGAGCGG
>JAJYGR010000154.1 GCA_021790655.1 Acidobacteriota bacterium
GAACCGAGAGTAGCGGTATTGCCAGTGGCGCTGATGAGCAATGTGTTGGAAATGGCCTCCAGAGACGCACGGTAGGCCGGGGCCATACGCACGCGGATGGTGTAGGGACGCCCATTGCGAATCAAGGGTTGATCGGTCGGCACGCCTTCGATGATGGCGTGAGCATCGGTCGCGACCTCCTGGGGTGTAAAGCCCATCTGCGATGCCACGGCCAGTCGAACATTGAAGTTGGTGGCCGCGCTGCTCAAGCTGTTTTCCACGCCATTCCGCACGTCGACGATGCCCGAAACTTTCTTGATCGCGTCCGCGACCTGCGGCGCAAGCTCGTGGAGTTGTTGTATGTCGGGAGAAAAGAGGCGAATCTGGATCGGTTCCGGAGCATTGGAAAGATCGTTGATGTTGTCCTGCAACATCTGATCGACTTCAATATCGAGCTGCGGCGCGATGGCATTCACGCGCGCCCGGACATCGGCCATCACGTCTTCGGTGCTGTCTTTATGGTCGCGTTTCAGCTTGACGGTAAAGTCCCCAGTGTTGGCCTCGGTCACTTCCGCCAAGCCAAGTTGCATTCCGGTGCGGCGAGACGTCGTTTCCACGTTAGGGTTGTCGCGCAGGACTTTTTCCACTTGCAGAAGAACGCGGTTCGTTTCCGTCAAAGAAGTGCCGGCAGGCATCAGGTAATCGAGAATGAAGGAACCTTCATCCATCGAGGGCAGCAGGTTCGATCCCAGGCCGCGATAGGCCAGGCTGCCCACGATAATTACCAGCAGGCAGGCCAGGGCCAGCCTGCCCGGATGATGCAATGCAGAAGCGATCAGCTTGGCATAGCGATCCAGGATCTTGCGCATCCATGGTGTCTGCACTTCTTCTTCGTGTTCCAGGATATGGAGTGTGGCGGCTTTTTCCGCGTCGTCAGTTTCCGCAACCTCCTGGTCTTCGACTGATGCGACTTGAGTCGTCTCGCTCTCTGTTGCGGGGGTTGGCTGCTTGCGATGTTTGCCGATGAAAAGCAGGCTCAGGCTAGGAGTCCACGTCAGGGCCAACGCCAGAGACGTCAACAGGGCCACCGACATGGTGATGGCGAGCGCGCGAAAGAAGACACCGGTAAGGCCCGTAACGCCGATTAGCGGTAGAAAAACGACGATCGGAGTAATCGTGGAAAAGACCAGCGGCGTGGTAATTTCTCCCAGAGCGCTGCGCACGGCATCGACCCGGGTCTGCCCAGCATCGATGTGCATGACGATATTTTCGACTACCACAATGGCGTCGTCGATGACCAGCCCGACTGCGGCTGCCAGGCCGCCGAGTGTCATCAGGTTAAATCCTTCGCCGGTGATGCTGAGGAACGCGACGGTAATTAGAATGGTGGCGGGAATGACGAGGCCGGCAACTAAAGACGAACCCCAGTCGCGGAGAAAAATGACCAGAATGATCGAGGCCAGAATCAATCCGATGAGGATCGCATCCCGCACACTGGTGATGGAATCCTGAATCAAATCGGATTGTTGATAGAACGGCTCGATCTTGACTCCCGCAGGCAGCGTCTTCCGAATACTGGCGACCTCAGTCGAAACTTCATCGGAAACGCCTAAAGCGTTCGATCCGATCTGGCGTAGAACATTCATCAGGACGGCAGGTTTGCCGTTCGCCGTCACCAGCGTATATACAGGCTCGGTCGCATTTTCTACCTGGGCAACATCAGCAATATGGATGGGAATTCCGCTGGCGGTGAGCTTCACGACGACCTGGGACAGTTCTTCCGCGGAGTGTACCTGTCCACCCACCAGCCCCAGCAGCAGTTCATGGTGGCTTTGATACAATCCCGGCGACTCAATCACATTGGTGTTGGCAATCGCGCTGAGAAGATCGCCAATTGTGGTCTTGCTAGCCAGCAGTTTGGCGGGGTCCGGAACGACATGCACTTCTGGAATCTTGCCGCCCTGCACAGTAACGTTGCTGACGCCGGGCAGCCGATTGAGCCGAGGTTTCAATTGATATTCGGCCATTTCCCATAAATCGGTTTGCGGCATGGAGTCAGATGTAAGGCTGTAACCGAGCATCGGGAAAGATGCGAATCCCAGCCGGTACGTGGCAATCTCCGCGGTTGGCGGAAGTGTTTGCCGGATCTGCGCGACGGCGGAGTTCACCATCTGCAGCGTCTGAATCATGTCTACGTTCCAGTTGAAAAACAAATCGACTTCGGCCTGCCCGCGGCTTGTGATCGAGCGCACGGTCGTCAGGCCGGGAACGGTGTTGACCGAATTCTCCACCTGCCGGGTAATGGTGACTTCCATCTGTTCCACTGGCATGACGCCGTTGTTGATGCCGATGACAACTCGTGGAAAGCTGGTATGCGGGAAGACGGCGACAGGCATTTGAAAGGCAAGATAGCCTCCGGCAATCGCTGCAATCAGGGTAAAGAAGATAATGGTCCGTGTGTGACGCACCACCCAGAACGGCTTCTGCTTTTTACTTTTTGGAGCGGCCATCAGTCGGCGCTCCCCGCGTTCGGCTTGCCTGTATTTTTGGGATGGACGACCTGCACGTGGGTGCCATCATCGAGCGCGTAGGCGCCGACAGTGATGACTTGATCTCCGGGTTGGATGCCGGAGAGGACCTGCGTATCGTCGCCGGACTGCGCGCCGACTTCGACTTCCCGCTGGTGCGCGATGTTGTCCGCGCCGACCACCATGACATGCTTGCCGCCGCCTGCGTTCTCCACGATGGCCGCGGTGGGAACAATCAACGCGTTGGGGATGGTGCGGGCTGTGATGGCGACCTGCACGGGCGTGCCCGGTTTCAGCTCGTTTTTCTTGTTCCTGATCTTGACCCAGACCTCGACCGTTGTCGAACCGGGATCGAGCGCAGGGCTGACCAGCATCACCGTACCCGGAACAGGTTCCGGCACCCCGGGCACCGTCACCTGGGCAGTTGCGCCCACGGGCATCCCCTGCACCTGTGCCTGGGGCAGATGCGTCTTCGCAATAAGTATGGAGGTGTCCATCACCGTCAACAGCGGCGAACCGGCTGTGGCCATCTCTCCGGCGTAAAGAGGACGTTGCGTCACAATTCCGTCGATGGGGCTGCGAATTTCGGAATACGCCAGCGTGGCCACGGACTGTTTGTATTGCCCCTGCGCCTGGTGGAGCTGTCCTGTGGCGCTCTCCAGTTCCGCTGCCTGCGTCACCTTTTCCAAAGCTGCCAGATGGCGCTGTGTAACGTCATAGAGGGTCTTGGCCTGGATCAGCGCGACTCTGGCCTGATCGACATCGCGGCCCGGCAACGCCCCCTCCGCAAAAAGCTTCTTGCGGCTGGTGTAAATCTGCTGCTGCAAGTTCACCTGGGCCTGCGCCTGCCGCAGGTCGGCCTGCGCTTTCTCAACTTCTTGCGGAACGGTCGATCTGGTAATGGTCTGGTATTGCGCCTTGGCCTGTTGATACTGGCCCTGGCTGCTGAGGGCCGCGCCTGACAGGTCCTTATTTTCGAGTACAGCCAGTAGCTCTC
Organism: Acidobacteriota bacterium; assembly: GCA_021790655.1. Taxonomy (GTDB): domain Bacteria; phylum Acidobacteriota; class Terriglobia; order Terriglobales; family Acidobacteriaceae; genus JAKAAZ01. The sequence continues at coordinate 3,505 of JAJYGR010000154.1, forward strand.
CCTTGTGGACTTTGTCGCCGCGCTGCACATACAGGTGCGCAATGGGCGCGCTGATTTTGGGCGCAAGAATGGCCTGAGACAGGGCCGACAGCAAAGCTTCGCCATGTACTGTCACGGGGATGGAGGCCTGCCGCGCCGTTACCGCATGCACGCTGACAACGGTTGGCGGAGTCTTATCTTTGCCGCCGCAGCCGGCAAGCAGCAGGGCAAGAAGTCCCGCCGCAGACAAGAGAGCATACGCCCTGCTTGATTTGCATCCAGAAACTTGTGCTTGCATCTTTATTTGTCCATTTCTTTTCAAGGCAATTTCCCGATCCGGCGTTCCAGGTTGGCCACTGCAAGGTGGTAGCGCACCGCTCCGTCAGCAGCCATCGTTTCCGTCGCTAGGTAAGCGTTCTGCGCATCGACAACTTCCACCACTGTGGCTTCCCCGGCCTGATAACGCAAGGTGCTGAGGTGCATGCTTTCCTTTGCCTGTTGCACGCTATGCTGGAGAGAGGTGAAAGCGGACGCTGCCGTCCGCAATTCATCGGTTGCGGCATGGAGCTGGGAGATCAGCAGCCTGTGCGTCAGGTCGAGATTGGCCCGCGCCAGTTGTTGACGCACCTCGCTCTGTTTGACACGGTCATGTGTGGTGAACCAGTCCCAGACCGGAATGTTGATCCCGGCAGAGGCGGAATAACCGAGGAACCGCTCCCCAAGGGGACCTACTCTCGCAAACATCGGCGCATCGAGGCCGTAATAGTAATCGAACGACAAGGAAGGCAGATAGTCTGCGCGGGCCGCCAGCAAGTTGGCATTTGCGGCCGTCAGTCCAGCCGTCGCGCTCTGTAATTCTGGATTTGCCTGTGCTGCCAGTCGTTCTATTTCATTTTGGTCTGGCAACGTCATCATGGAATCCAGCGGGTCGGTCAATACATAGGGAGTCGTAGGATCAGGGAAAAGCAACACGCCCAAGGATTCGCGCGTCTGATGTGCCTGAAGGGCGGCGTCGCTGCGGTCGCGCTGACGCTGCTCCCACTGCAATTCCGCTTTCAATACGTCGGAATGCGCCACTTCCCGTCCTGCCTCCAGCTTTTTGGTCAGGTCCACAAACCTGTGGGACTCCTGCTCTGCTTCGTCCGCCGCCTGTAGCTTACGGTCGGCGGCCAGGACGGAATAGTATGTCTGCGTAACCACGGCATATAGACCGCGTTGGGCGATGTCCGCCTCTGCCTCGGCCCTCAATTGCGCCGCGCCGGAGGCGCGATACCTGGCGACCGCCGCCAAGCTCATGTTTTCCGAGGCCACAAACTGACTGATGTACTCATGCACGGCATTGTTGGCAATGAACACCGGACCCGATTCGTCGGGCAGCGTTCCGCCAAACGGCCTGCCATTCGACTCCGTGTAAAGGTATTGACCGACGATGTTCGCCTGCGGCAGCAATGCCGCGCGAGCAATGGAGCGATCATAGATAGCGCTGCGATGCGCCGCGCGAGCGGCCAGCAATGTCGGCTCGATTTTCAATGCGCGCTGCTGCGCTTCCGCCAGCGTGATCTGGACGGGAGGGGAAACGGCCTGGGAGTTCGAGAGGTCTGCGGTAACTTGCGGCGTACTTGCATCGAGATATTGCGCTCGCAAGTGCGCGGGAAATAAAACGCCCAGGCCCACAGGCAACAAGATACTCAGGAAGGCGACTTTCTTGATGCCTCGCATGGGACCACCTCTCCTGGGGAATGTTGGATGCATACAGTACACGCATGATTTATTTTGCGGAAGGAACCTGAAATTTATCTGAAGGTTGCGCAATTTCTACCTGAGGTTAGAGCAAGAGCACAGATACTGCGATGTGGCGAGTTGAAATGGTGTGCAGCCGTTCTTTGGAGGGGAGGAACGGCTGCGTTGAGAGCGGCTTTCCCCCTTACACCTTCTGTGCTCTTGCTCTAGCCATGTACGGCACGACTGAAGTCGTGCCCTGATACAAGGCCTGAAATTATTTCATTCACGAATTTATGACTCAGGACGCTAGCCGGTGTTCCGCAAACCGGCGGCAATTCCATTGATTGTCGCCGCAATGGCGTGTTGCAGCGAATCACTGGTGTCTCCTTTGCGTTTCCTGCGCAGAAGCTCCACCTGGATCAGGCTCATCGGATCCACATACGGATTGCGCAGCCGAATGGAACGGGACAGGACCGGATTCGTCTCCAGCAGGATCTTTTGCCCGGTGACGGCGAGCACGGCGCTGCGCGTGCTTTCATATTCCGCCTCCAGCCGATTGAAGACGGAGTCGCGCAGGGCCGCATCGCTGACCAGTGAAGAGTATTGACGGGCAATGTTGAAGTCGGCCTTGGCGAGCGCCAGTTCCACGTTGCGGATGAGGTCGATGAACAGAGGAAATTCCTGCATCATATTTTGCAGCAGTGGCAGGTTGCCGTGTTCGATGGAGCGCGCGAGAGCGTGTCCCACGCCAAACCAGCCGGGCACGCCGTGACGGCTCTGCATCCATCCAAACACCCACGGAATCGCGCGAAGATCGGAGAAATTGCTCTGTCCCTTGCGGCGAACGGGACGCGATCCAATGCGGGCAAATTCCAGTTCATTCACCGGAGTGGCCTCGGAAAAATATTGCAGCACCGCCTCATCTTCGGGAATGTTTTTACGATAGAAAACATATGCTGTGTTCGAAAGTTCCTCGCAGACCTGCTCCCATCCGTCCAGCATCGCGCCAGTGCGATGACCGCCGGGCCGGTGCGCCTCCGGGCGCGCCAGCGCGTCCAGCGATGCCGCGACCATCAACTCCAGGTTCCACT
>JAJYGR010000011.1 GCA_021790655.1 Acidobacteriota bacterium
TAGGTAGCTAGCTTGGTATTTCAGCATCACGAGTGCACAAAAGTCGGGCCTGTAGCTCAACGGTCAGAGCAGGGGACTCATAATCCCTTGGTTGGGGGTTCGAATCCCTCCGGGCCCACCAAACCTATGAATACGAAATGAGAGGCTGGCCGAGACGAGCCGCACTGGATCAGTCTGCTTCAGCAGAACGGCCCAAGACGTAGACGAATGAGTCCTGCTTGACCGTCCTGAAGCCCAGTTGCTTTAACGTGTCCAGCATCTCCAGCGTCTTCGGTTCGCCAATGATTCGAGCATGTGTTTCAAGAATGATCGTGTCGGCATGGGCCAATACATCGGCTTCGTGTTGTACCAGGTCGTATTCGTGTCCTTCAATGTCGCAGATCAATGTGAACGACTTGAACTTTCTCCTGGAAATGATTTCTCGCAGCCGGGTCGTTTTGACCGTTACAGGTTCGCCACCATTTACTTTCTCAACAGAATTGCTCAGGATGTATGGGTCTGGAACAAAGGTGACGGATTCCCGATCATAGGCAACAGCCGCATTCAATACTTCAAATTCGCAGTGGTTTCTGACCCGGTTCCCGTTCAAGTGTGGAAGGACGTTAGGATTTGCTTCCACCACTACATGGGCAGAGGGATCATGGAGCAGCTTGTTCGTGATGCACGCGACAACGCCAATACATGCACCTAACTCAATGACGGGAAGCTCTGGCCTAATGAATTGATGCACAGCACGCCGCTCAAGGTCTTCGTATGTTTTGTTCAGTAACAGCAGTTTCGTAGGAAAATTTGGAAGTCGCCCTAAGTCGAATGTGCAACCATCCAAGTCAATCGACTTGATCTTCCTGTATGGAAACAATTGTCGCTCAAACGATATCCGCTGTTGCATGGCCGACAGAAATCCGCGCACGCCATTGTCCCGTATCTCTCGCTTTACGGTCTTTCGCATTCTGTTCAGATCACGAGATGTAAGCATGTACTAACTCCTCACCAGACCTTAACTCTGAATCTTCCTCAAATTGACGGTCAACTCGATTTTGATTTCGTCGAACATAGCAGACGAAGCCAGTCTGACTGCGTACGGGGCCCCACAGCTTATACGAACATCATGATTACATCTCGTAACAAACACTTGTATCCGCTTTCGTAAAGTCGGTAACTCTTCAAGTGAAAAAGAAGTCGTGTTATGCGTAGCAGTCGGCTTCTATCGCCATCGGCCCGATCATTTAAGAATTGAGTCTTTTGGCGGATGTGCAGGAAAATAGATTCATCTAATCCGACATGCGACACCTGAAGTCTCCGACCTAGTTCCTCCATTTCGAGAACACATGTCCGCTGCTTCGCAGGCTCCTCAAGCTTTCCTTTTCTTAGACGCTCAAGCAAGGATAGGCTGCTGTGCAATGCGATAGCTTCTACTCCGATCTGTTGTCCGGCGTGAAGTCGGTATTGGATCAACGGGTCTTCAATCAGCGCGAGTGTTGAGTACAAAATCATCATCCAGGCAATCCAGCCGTCGTGTACCCACATATCTGGAATTGGCCCAAACAGCGATTGCAGGTCTGAACGAATCATCAGGGTTGCGCCTGTTACCACATTCCTCTTGAGAAGTACAGCAACGCCCTTTCCGGTTTTGAATCGCCTTTGTTCTGCTGATGTGAAAAGATAGCTTGCCCATAACCGTTTCCCAATAGGTTGCGATTTGTCATCTACAAGTTCAGCGTCCGAGAAGACCCCGCCCAGTGCTGGGTCGTGCTCCATCATCTCGGCCTGACGCGCCATCTTCTCAGGCAGCCAGATGTCATCCTGATCGCACAGTGCGATCAGGTCGCCGGTACAGAGGCCAATGGCCTGCTCAAAGTTTTTGGTCGAGCCGAGATTCCTGGGATTGCGAAAGAACCTCACTGGAAAAGGAGCAGAATTTCCAAAGTCGGCCACAATCTGCGGCGTTGCGTCCGAGGAGCCATCGTCGCAGACCACTAGTTCATCCGGAAGACGGGTCTGAGCTGCGATACTGGCCAATTGCTCCGGCAGAAATCTGCTTCCGTTGTACGTACACAGCGCGACGGAGACGCGGAGTTTCTGTGTGGTCATCTACTCATCTCCCTCCCTCCATCTTTCTGATGGCAATTATGGATAATCGTTTTTATCCTGCAAGTCGGCAGCACTGAAAGATAGATGCTTTGTATTGAAAAAGCTGGGAAAAGACCGAATGACTTGCCCGACAGCGGGTTCCACGTAAAAGGCCCTGAGACAACTTGCCACTAATACGCTGCAGGCTGCGATCACGCGGTAGGCGAAGGCGTCTTCGATCCAGCGGGACAGCAGAAGCGCCAGCCCTACCCAGGCGACGGCCCCGAACAGGCGATGGGCCACTCCACGCAAAATGCCTGCCAGAGCAAAAAATGCTCCGGCATCCAGAACGCAGCGCAGCATGACGGCGCACGCCGCCCCCACCAGCCCATAATAGTGCACGCCGATCCAGACCGCTGCCACCAGCAGCGGCGTTTCGACCACATGCAACAGGGCCACGGCGCGCGGACGTCCCTGCCCCTGCAACAGCGCATACGGGACGTAGGCCATGCTGCTCATCCACAGCCCCAGCACCAGGATTTCTCCTACCGGACTGGCGCGCAGGGCGAAATTTCGCCCCACCCAGAGCACCATAAAGGGGTAGAAGATCAGCGTGGTGAAAGCCATCAGCGGCGCGGTGATGGCGGCCAGCGTGGAGACGGCCCGCACTCCCAGGTCCCTCGCCTGCTGCGAGTCTAGGCCGGAAAAACGCGGGAACAATGCGCGGGTCAACGCGCCGGGAATCACGTCGAGCCGGAGGACGATCTGGTAGGGCACCGTGTACCAGGCCACGGCGGTCATGCCAATGGTGGAGCCGATGAGAAATTTGTCGGCGGAGCTCAGGAATGGGTCAAGGACCGCGTTGATTGTGACCCATCCGCCGTAGCCGAGCAGCGCCTTTGCCTGCGCCTTGCTGAATGCGAACGCACCCCGTACGGGCAGGATCTTTACGACCGCTACGCCAATGGGGATGACGGTGATGGCGCGGGTAAGGATGGCCGCCGGGATCAGCCAGCGCAGGTCTGGCCCATGCAGGTAGGCCACGGCCAGAGGGACCAGGTGGAACAGCACCGAGCCAGTGACTTGAAGAGAGTTGGCGACGCCGAACTCCTCCAGCCCCTCCAGCACGCCGGTCAGCACGCCGGTAACGGTGGCGACGGGCACAATCGCTGCCAGCCAGGGCAGGGTGGAGAGCACTTCGCGGCGCATGTCCGGCTGCATTTTGAAGAAATGGCCGAGGATGACGCCAGCAATGCCATACAGAACGATTGCACCCACGACGCCAAAAGACGCGTTGAGGCCGACCGCCGTCCAGAACACCTGTTCACGCTCTTCGGGGGGCGAGTTTCTAAGTTGCGCGATGCGATTGGCAGTTGCGCGGGAAAGTCCAAGATCAAAGAGACCGAAATAGCCCAGCAGCAACCACACGATGGCCAGCACGCCATAGCGCGCATCTCCAATGCGATGGAGATACAGCGGGACAGTGACAAGCGCGACCGCTATTGGGAGGACGCTTCCCGCAAGATTGTAGAGCGCATGCCGCTTGAGGCTCATTCGCCAACCATCGTACATGCACGAGATAAGCGGTCACGGTTTGGCATCAGTGGAGTGCTCGTGGCATCATCGCTTTCGATGCTGATTTCACTGAGTATAATCGACGCGCTCGAGCCAGCGGCATCGATCTACTTACCCAGTACCTTCACAAAAAATGAGGCCATGATGCGTCCGGTTTCTGCGGGGTTGTACCCGCTGCCGGGAAAACTACTGGATGAGGTCACCCAGTCCCATAATGTCACGATGGAAGATGCTCATGCCGTCATCTGCAATTACATTCAGGCCGTTTTTCTTCGGCCAGAACCGTAGAAGCACATCCTGCACGTAAGATACATCTGTGCAGACCCTGCTTCAGGTGGAACGTCTCTCGGTTGCCTTCTCCTCCGATGCCGGACGACATCGCGCAGTCGATGACATTAGTTTTTCCATTGCGCCCGGCGAGTCCTTCGCGCTGGTCGGCGAGTCTGGCTCGGGCAAGTCCGTCACATCGCTGGCAATTTTGCGGCTGCTCGATCCACGCGCGCAGGTGTCCGGCAATGTCCTGTTCGATCAGAAAAACTGGCTGCAATTGTCCGAGCGGGACATGACGGCGCGCCGCGGACGCGACGCTGCGATGATCTTTCAGGAACCGATGACGGCGCTCAATCCCGTCATGTCCATCGGCAAACAGATTGCCGAAGCGATTCAAATTCATCAGCGCGAACTGTCGAGGGCTGCGGTGCATCAGCGCGCAATTGAAGCTCTGGTATCAGTGTCGATCCCGGACCCTGCCACGCGCTTCGATGATTATCCGCACCAATTCTCCGGTGGTCAGCGGCAACGCATCATGATCGCCATGGCGCTGGTCAATCGCCCACGCCTGTTGATTGCCGATGAGCCAACGACTGCGCTGGATGTCACCGTCCAGGCGCAGATCCTGGACCTGCTGCGAGAACTGAAACAGCGCTCGAACGCGGCGATGCTCTTTATTTCGCACGATCTCTCCGTAGTGGCGCAGATTGCGGAGCGCGTCGCCGTCATGCGGCGGGGAAAGATCGTGGAGATGGCAACTTGCGCGCAGATTTTTGCCGACCCTCAGCATCCCTATACGCGCAGCCTGCTGGCCGCGGTGCCAACCATGAGGAGCCGACGCGATGCCCCGCTCACAGTGGCCATGGACAGCGCGGTGGCTGATGGCGAACTGATCGAAATTTCCAGCGGACATTGGACGCGAGCACGGCGCTGAAGTTGTGGCCCTCAATCTACTACTTCGTTTTACAGGATGTTCAAGGACTGCCCAAAGCAGCCCCATGCGCGCATGATCCTGTTAAGACAATAGAAAGAAGGTTGGCATCTGCATGGCCATGCGCGTAGCATGTGGCTGATACGCCAAAACGCGGCGCTTTTTCTATGCGGGCATTGATACTCTCCGACATCCATGCAAATATTGACGCGCTCGATGCCGTTTTGACATCGGCGCCGCAGCACGATGTTATCTGGAACCTGGGAGACCTGGTCGGCTATGGGGCAGCACCGAATGCGGTGATGGACCGCGTGCGGGACATTGGCAGTATCTTCGTGCGCGGCAACCACGACCGCGCCTGCGCGGGACTGACGAATGCGGAACACTTCAATCCCGTGGCGTTGACTGCCGTGCGATGGACGCAGCGCCAACTGAATGCGGCCACGACACGCTGGCTGCGGGAGATTCCACGCGGCCCGATCATGCCCGATGGCCCCCAGGTCAGTTGCGTGCATGGCTCGCTGCTGGATGAGGACCAGTATGTGCTTTCCACGCAGGACGCATGGCAACAGTTGGCGCATGCGCACACACGCATTACTTTTTTTGGCCACACGCATGTGCAGGGCGGGTTCGCATCCAATGCCGAAGGGGAGTGGTTTCAACTGAAACCCGAATACTCAGAAGACGCCACTGCGGAGAGCTATGAGCTTCACTTACACGCTGCTGCTACGTATCTCATCAATCCCGGTGCGGTGGGGCAGCCGCGAGATCGCGACTGGCGCGCGGCATACGCGCTGTACGACGATGAGGCCAAGATCGCGACATTTTACCGAGTGCCCTATGATGTGCGTCGGGCACAGATACGCATTCAGCGAGCTGGCCTGCCGGACGTGCTGGGCTCGCGGCTGCGCGTGGGGCGCTAAATTTTCAACAATGTCATTCGCTCAAAAATGATGTTCGTCATTCTGAGCGTAGCGAAGCATCCAGACAATGTCCGCGTGGGCTGTACCGCCATCACCCTCTGGATTCTTCGCTACGCTCAGAATGACTCACCTTATCAACCGCGCCTTATTCCACGTCTGCTTCTTTTGAAACTGTTACCTTGATGTGCGCGGTCACTTCGCGATGCAGACGGACGGGAACGAGAAATTCTCCCAGAGACTTGAGCGGTTCCTCCAGATGTACCTTGCGGCGATCGATCTGGAGGCCCTTCGCTTCGAGTCCCTGCGCGATATCTCCGCCCGTTACCGAACCGAACAGATGATCGTTGTCCCCGGTCTTGCGGGTAAAGGTCAGCGCAATCTGCTCCAACTGCTGGAGCAACAGTTCCGCATCGCCCTTTTCTTTCGCGGAGCGGCGAACGGAGGAACTCTTCATCTGCTCAA
>JAJYGR010000143.1 GCA_021790655.1 Acidobacteriota bacterium
CTAAGTCTTCCAACGTTGTGGTGTCGCCCTTCACTTCGCCGGTTTCTGCGAGTTCGCGCAACAGGCGGCGCATGATTTTTCCCGAGCGCGTCTTGGGCAAGCTGTCAGTGAAGCGCAGATCGTCGGGCCGGGCCAGCGCGCCAATTTCTTTTGCGACCCAGGCACGAAGTTCATCCTTCAGCGCGGGCGAGGGTTTGTATTGCGCCTCCAGCGTGACAAACGCGGCGATGGCCTGTCCTTTTAGCGCGTCGGGGCGACCCACCACAGCGGCCTCGGCGACCTTCGGATGCGCCACCAGCGCGGACTCAATCTCCATCGTGCCAAGGCGGTGTCCGGAGACATTGATGACATCATCGACGCGACCCATCAGCCAGTAATAGCCATCTGCGTCGCGGCGCGCGCCGTCGCCGGTGAAGTACGCGCCGGGGATGGTAGACCAGTACTGCTTCACGTAACGGTCAGGATCGTTGTGGATGGTCCGCGCCATGCCCGGCCAGGGCTTGCGAATAATCAATAGGCCGCCGTTGCCTTCGGAAACCGGCTGTCCGTCGGCCTTGACGACATCTGGCACGATGCCGAAAAATGGCTTGCTCGCCGAGCCGGGTTTGCTGGCCATTGCGCCGGGAATTGACGCGATCATGATGCCGCCGGTCTCGGTCTGCCACCAGGTGTCCACTATCGGACACCTGCTTTTGCCTATCACCGCGGAGTACCACATCCAGGTCTGCGGATTGATCGGCTCGCCGACGCTGCCCAGCAACCGCAGGCTGTCGAGTTTGTGACGATTGGGAAATTCGTCGCCCCATTTGATGAATGCGCGAATGGCGGTAGGCGCGGTGTAAAAGACGGTCACGCGATGGTCGTCGATGATCTTCCAGAAGCGGTCGTTCTCGGGATAGTTCGGCGCGCCTTCGTACATCACCGTGGTCACGCCGTTCTGCAAAATGCCGTACACCACATAGGAATGCCCAGTGACCCAGCCGATGTCTGCGGTACACCAGTAGACATCGTCGTCCTTCAAATCGAAGATGAGCTTGCTGGTGAGATAGGTATGTACGGCGTAGCCGCCGGTGGTGTGGACGATGCCCTTCGGCTTGCCCGTCGTGCCGGAGGTGTACAGGATGTACAGCGGGTGCTCGGCATCGAGCGGGATGGCGGCGCACTCTGGATCGGCGCGCTCCATTTCGTCGTGCCACCACAGGTCGCGGCTGGGCTGCATGGAAACTTCCGCGCCTGTTCGACGAAGCACTATCGCCTTGCGCACCGAGGGACACTTCGTCAACGCTTCATCGACCGTTGCCTTGAACGGCACCTGATGACCGCGTCTCCAGCCTGCATCCTGCGTAACCACGACGACCGACTGCGCGTCGTTGATGCGGTCCACCAGCGCGCTGGCCGCAAAGCCGCCAAAGATGACCGAATGCACAGCGCCGATACGCGCACAGGCCAGAACAGCAATCGCCAACTCCGGCACCATGCCCATATACAGCGCGACGCAGTCGCCCTGCCGCACGCCGACGCCGCGCAGCACGTTGGCGAACCGCCGCACCTGATCCAGTAACTCCAGAAAAGTAAACTTGCGGACCTCACCGGATTCGCCTTCCCATAGAATTGCCGTCTTGTCGCCGCGTCCGCGCTCCACTTGCAGATCCAGGCAGTTGTAGGCGAGGTTCATTTTTCCGCCGACGAACCACTTCGCCCAGGGCGGGTCCCATTCCAGCACCTTCGTCCACGGCTCGAACCAGTGCAGTTCATTGGCGGCGGCGGCCCAGAACTCTTCAGGATCTTCCACGGACCGGCGATAGAGCGCGTCGTAATCTTCCAGGCTGCGAATGTGCGCTTTGGCGGCAAACTCTTCCGATGGAGGAATGACGCGCAGTTCATGCAACAGAGATTGAAAACTTGTGTCCGGCTGATCGGTCATCGGCTGTGATTCACTCCGCAGGGATTAGAACTTCAACATGGATACTACATAAAACGTTGCGCTTTCGCCGAGCTGGACGGTCGGAATATGTCCAGAAATTTAAGTCATTTGGCCTAAAAAGTTGATAGGCTTAGGCCATGTGCAGACCATGGTTTCGTCAGAACAATGGCGCAGCTCTTCGTGGCAGCATTCGTTGGAAAAGTGGGCTTTCCTTCCCCTTCTTCACACGTCTAAGTGATCGGATTGTTCCTCCAAAACAGGATTTCTTCTTATTTCCGTTCCAAGAGGAGGCTACGATGAGACGGTCATGGATCAAGCAACTCTTCCAACCCACCCAAATGGATCAAACCACGGCACGGTATTGGGTGGCCCCTATATGCCTGACGTCCGCCTTTGCGATTTTGATGGCCGGCTGCGGAAGTGGATACATGAAATCTGCTGCACCTTCGAGCACGGCAGTCTTTACGAAAGCCTCCACGCAGCAATGGATCCATGAATTTGGCACCGGAACTGTCAGCCATGGCGACGATCAGGGAGATACGCTTGTGGGCATCGCCACGGACCCGCAAGGAAACGCCATTACTGCCGGGTACACCACGGGCGCATTTTCGGGATTCAGCAACCCCAACGGAGTGCCACAGGACTTTATTGCCAAGTACGATCCCGCAGGGACCCAACTCTGGCTACAGCAGTTTGGCACAGCAAACGGCGACCAGTTGGGCGGCGTCGCCGTCGATACGCAGGGAAACATTGCTGTGGCCGGAGTGACGGAAGGCGCATACCCTGGCTTCACCAACCCAAACCACTTTCTGCAAGCCGTGGTGGAGAAGTTGGACAGCAGCGGCCATCAACTTTGGCTGCAACAGCTCAACCTGAGCACGAGCACCACAATCGATGGCGTAGCTGTCGATAGTCAGGGAAACGTCCTGGTATGCGGCCAGGCCAGCTCGTCCACTTATCGATTCTACCCAGACCCTTATTACGCTTCGCAGCCAACCAACATATTCGTTGAAAAACTGAACGGAGGGACCGGAGCTGAAGAATGGATCCAGCAGTTCGGTAACGGCAGCGCCACAGACAACGTAAGCAGTATTGCTGTCGACAGCCAGGGGGACCCTGTCCTGGTGGGAACCAGCAGTGGGGCATTTCCCGGAATGATGAATTATCCAGGCATGAATCCTTCACAGCCTTTTGTATTGAAGCTGAACGCTTCTACAGGACAGACTCTCTGGGTGCAACAATCCTCCAATTCATACTCGCCATCCGGCTTTGCCTACAATGCAGTCGCAGTGGATGGCCAGGGGAATGTGATCGCGGACGGAGAGGGTGCAGGACCCGAATGCCTGGTATTTAAGTTCAACGGCACGAACGGAAACACGATGTGGCAGCAGAATTTCGGCGGCGCCCAAGGATGCCTAGCGGGAGGTCTGGCGCTCGATACAGATGGCAGCATTCTGGCTGGAGGGTATGCTACGGGCGCATTTCTGCCCAGCTTTACCGCCAATACGGATGACATTTTCCTGGCAAAGTTTACCGCAGGAGGTCAGCCGGTTTCGATCCAGCAATTTGGAACCGGGAATGAGGTAGCGGAACAGGATTCAGAGATTTCCTCCGCGGTATCGATCGCCACTGACGCGCAGAACAATACTTTTATCGGCGGAATGACCACGGGGGCCTTTTCGGGGTCCACCAATGCCAATGGGGCGCAGGAGATTTTTCTCGCCAAGTTCGGGCCGCAATAGCTGAATGGCCGCGCTTACTGGACAGCGTCGTAAACGATCATCTTCGAGACCGGCTTGCCGTTTTCCTGCTGCTCCGGCGCATAGACGCGGTGCGTCAGCGGATCGACGGCCAGGCTGTGGACTTTATACTGCACGGGGAAATCCTGTAGCTTGCGGTAGCGGTCTGGATCGTCTTCGTGAAAAACGGAGATGGCCCCGCTAAAACAGGCCACGTAGATGCGGCGCAGGCCGGGATCATATTTGATGACGTCCGCGCCGTCGGCCATCGGCAGATATGCAATCGGCTTGTGCGTGTCAAGGTTGAAGACTGTCATCAAATTATTGCGCTCGCAGGACAGAAATGCGCGCCGATGCTCAACATCGAGCGTCATGCCGTGGTTGCCCTGGCACTCTCCAACGGGATAGCTGGCGATGACTTTGTCGGTGGCTGGATCGATCTCGGCGAAGAGATTCTGGTCTTGTAAATTGACGTAAATGCGATGCGCCGCAGGGTCGTATTGCGGCATTCCAGTTTCGCTATTGAAGTGCAGCGTTTTGACGATCTTGTCCGTGCGCACATCGACGATGGCCTCGGCCTTCCCGCGTTCATCCGAAACATAAACTTTATGAAAAGGCGCGGCATAGGCGCTGCCATCCGGCTTCGAGTCCGTAGGCAGCTTGGCGACCACCTTCATCTTCCGAACGTCAACAACGCCAATTTTATTTTCCAGCCAGTCGGAGGTGTAAGCCTTGTGGAGTTCGGGCACATAGACAACGCCCTCGATGCCCGGGACGCCCGGAATAGCGGCGACGAGCTTGTTGGTCTTCATGTCGATGACGTACAAAATACCCGCGCCAAGATGGGCGGAAAGCAGGTAATCGTCCGGTCGGTCGATGGTCAGGTAATCGAACCGCTTACCCAGCGGCCCCGGCAGGCCGATGGTGGCTATTTCTCGCAGCGTGGGAGCCTTGCTGTTCGGCAGCGTCTGTGAGTTGCCCATCGGCGAAGGAACAAGCGTCATGATGACCGCTGTAGCGGCCACTATCCACCATCTTCGATTCTGTCGTACAGCGGTTCGAATATCCACAAGGACCTTCCTTTCACTCTTACTGGACCATGTGTTCGGCTTCTATATTTTCCTACAATTTCTCCACAGGCGATGCCGCACTCCACTGCATGCCCTCAATCCCAAACAGGAACCGACCGGGTTCGCATCTGAATACCGCCCAAAAGGGAAAACAGTTTTCATTCCTATTTGGCGTCAATTCTGGGATAATCGGAATTGCTCTGGTGTCTCTGGCACGTGCAGACGGCGACGAATCGGTCGGCTTTTGCTGCGTGTTCAAGCGCCCTTATGAACGTTGTAGCACGCGTCTTTTCGCCGACGAAGAACCGTCGGCTGAATGAGCTGGTCGGCCTGCTTCTGCTGGTCATGGGCCTCCTCCTGCTCCTCTCCCTGGTTTCCTATACGCCTCTCGATCCGTCGCTGGACACGGCGAGCGGCTATTTGTCCGGTCACTCGGCCCACAATTGGGTCGGTATTTGCGGTGCCTGTCTCAGCGACCTGTTACTGCAAACCGAAGGACTCTCGGCCTTCCTGGTACCGCTTCTGGTTGGTGCGCTGGGGTGGATTTGGCTGCGTTCGCGGCCTGCGGGGTCTCCAATTTCCAAGCTGACTGGAGCATTTTTATGTCTGCTGTTCGCGCCCGCCCTGTTCGGCCTGATGCCCGGACATCTGCGCTGGGTACATGCTGTGCCGATTGAAGGCTTGACGGGCCGCCTGATCGCAGAGATGTTGGTGCATTATCTGAACTATCCCGGCGCGTGTGTCTTGTCGGTCGCCCTGGTAGCCGCGTCGCTGTATCTCACCACTACGTTTAGCGTTGGCAGCGCGCGCCAATGGGGCGCTATACGCTTTGCATTTTTGGCTGCGTGGCGAGACCGCTGGCGCAACTGGCGCACAGACCGCGCCGACCGCAAGGCCGCGAAAATGGCAGCCCGCGCCCTGGCGAAAGAACAAGCAGCGTTGTCCCACCATGCGGAAGAAAACGATCCGCATATGTTCGCTGACACGCGCAAGGACACTTTACCGACCCGCGTCCGCAAGCGCGCCGACTTCTGGCAGGAGCCGGTGCCTGCTCCCCCGGCGCAGGAGTTTTTCAGCGGATCGGCGCGGCAGATGGGCGTCGATCGCGAGAGGCTGCGCGATGACGCGGACGAAGCCCTCGATATAGACGACTTCGAGGAATCCATGCACCCGGTTGGAAGTCCAGCTTCCAGACGCGCAGCTCCGAAAGAGGAGATTGCATTCATTCATTCAACAGCCACGCCAGCGTCGGCAAGGGAGCTGCATGTGCAGATTGGCGCCCGCGCGGATGCCGCTGCTAAGTCCGTCACCTTGACCGCCAAGGCGGTGGAAGGTTTTCGTCTGCCGCCCAGCACATTGTTGCATCGCAGCGAGGAAAAGCAGGTGATTCGCGAAGAGGAGCTGCGCGAAGAAGCACGCGTGCTGGTAGAAAAATATGCCGAATTCGACGTGAACGGGCAGGTGGTGCAAATCAATCCCGGGCCAG
>JAJYGR010000062.1 GCA_021790655.1 Acidobacteriota bacterium
TACGCTCAACCGTATAGTACTGCGCGAGACACTACACTAGCTGTGTGCTTCCATGATTTCGGCGAGGACTTCGCGATTGGGTCGAACACGCTCCTGGGGCAGGGTTGCCAGCGGCTCATCCACCATGTTGAGGAGTGAAGTGAAATCCGTTTTTTGCGTGTCAACGTAAAAGACGCCGGTAAGGACCTCCCCTTTATCGTGCGACTCCATCAACATCTTGACGGCATTTGCCTTATCGATGGGATTGTAGTCTTCATGCAGCTTGCGGAGGCGCAAGTGGGACCCGTCGTGCATTTGGACATCGACGGTGGTGTCGTGATCGTACTCGACGGCAATCTCCTCAAAATGCGGGACGAAGCCAACTTCGCCGACAGCTTCTTCATGCTCCTGCATGTACTTATAGCTCTTGGTCGAACCCTCATGGTCGTTGAATGTCACGCAGGGAGAAATAATATCGAGCATGACTGTTCCGCGATGCGAGATGGCGGCTTTCAGCATGGCTGAAAGCTGCTTCTTGTCCCCGGAGAAGGAGCGTCCGACGAACGTTGCCCCCATTTGAATCGCTAGCGCACAGGTGTCGATCGCCGGCAGATCGTTGACGACGCCGGTCTTCAATTTCGATCCGATGTCGGCGGTCGCGGAAAACTGGCCCTTGGTGAGTCCGTACACGCCATTGTCTTCAATGATGTAAATCATGGGGACATTGCGGCGCAGCAGATGGATGAACTGCCCCATGCCGATCGAGACAGTGTCGCCATCGCCGCTGATACCGATGGACCGCATGGTCTTGTTGGCCAGCAGCGCACCGGTGGCGACCGAGGGCATCCGTCCGTGGACGGAGTTGAAGCTGAACGAGCGGGACATGAAGTAGGCTGGCGATTTCGAGGAGCAGCCGATGCCGCTCATCTTCATCACGCGTTCTGGCTGGATGCCCATCTCAAAAAAGGCCTCTGTGACGCGCTCTGAGATGACGTTGTGTCCGCAACCGGCGCAGAGCGTGGTCTTGCCGCCGCGATAATCCAGCACCTGGAGTCCGATGCGGTTCGTTTTAACTGGCTTGGGCGTAACTGGGATGGTAGACATAATTACTTGCCTGCTCCTTCTTGTGAGGCGATTGCGGTGGTGATCGAGCGCGCGTCGATGGGAAGTCCGTTGAAGTGTCTGACGGAGCGCAGCTTGACGATCTGCGCCGGGTCGAGATCGACTTTTAGCAACTGGAGCATCTGGGCATCGCGGTTCTGCTCGATGACGTAGACCCGTTCATGTCTGGCGACAAAGTCGTGCATCTCCTGCGTAAAGGGGTAGGCGCGGAGGCGAAGATAGTCGGTTGCAAGCTTGGATTCGCGCTCCAACTGGTCGCGACTCTCGAGCACCGCCCAGTGGCTGGTGCCAAATGCGACGATTCCGACCTTCTGCTGGCCTTTGCCTTCAAGGATGGGTTTAGGGACCAGCGTTTCTGCAGTCTCGAACTTTCGCGCCAGCCGCAGCATGTTGTTTTCGTAATCGTCGGGCCGCTCCGTATACTGGGCCTCTTCATTGTGGCCGGAGCCGCGAGTGAAGAATGCGGCAGTGGGGTGGTTGGTTCCCGGCAGCGTGCGATAGGGGACCGCGTCCCCGTCTACGTCTTTGTAGCGGGCGAACCCACCCAGTTCTTCGAGTTGACTGGCGTCGAGGACTTTGCCGCGCGCGATCGGCTTTTCTGGATAGTCGAAAGGCTCCGACATCCAATTGTTCATGCCGAGATCGAGGTCGGAGAGAACGAAAATCGGGGTCTGCAACTGTTCCGCGATGTTAAAGGCCTCAATGCCGAACTCGAAGCACTCTTTGACCGATGCGGGGAGCAGCATGACGTGTTTTGTATCGCCATGGGAGAGGCCCGCGATGAAGGTGAGGTCGCCCTGCGAAGTGCGGGTCGGCAATCCGGTGGAGGGTCCAGTGCGCTGGACATCGAAAATAACACCGGGAATTTCCGCATAGTATCCCAGTCCGGCGAACTCCGCCATGAGCGAAATGCCGGGGCCGGAAGTCGCCGTCATCGAGCGAGCGCCCGCCCATCCTGCGCCGAGCACCATGCCGATGGCGGCGAGTTCATCTTCCGCCTGCACAATGGCGAAATTCGCCTTGCCATCCTGCTCGATGCGGTACTTCTTCATGTAGTCGATGAGTTGTTCGACGACGGAAGAAGACGGCGTGATGGGATACCAGGTCACCACGGTGACACCGGCGAACATGGCGCCCATGGCGGCGGCGGCGTTGCCATCGATGATGATCTTGCCTTGCGTGGCGGTCATCGCCTCGATATGGTACGGGTCCCGCTTGGTCAGCGAACTCGCGGCATAATCGAAGCCGACGCGGACAGCGTTCAGGTTCAGCTCCGCTGCCTTGACCTTCTTCGCAAATTGTTTGCGGACCGTCTTTTCGACCCACTCCATATCGATCGAAAGCAACTGCGCCGCGACCCCCACATAGACCATGTTCTTGACCAGCTTGCGAATCTTGGCTTCCGCGCCGGTGGCGGCGGCCAGCTTGTCGAAGGGCACAGGATAATACGTCAAATCCTGGCGAAGCTCATTGAGCTTGAGCGTTTCGTCATAGATGACGGCCGCGCCCGCACACACGGAGAGCACATCCTGGCGCGCGGTCTCAGCGTTCATGGCGATCAGCACATCGATGTCCGTTTTACGCGCGACCCACCCGTATTTGCTGACTCGGATGGTGTACCAGGTAGGAAGCCCCGCGATATTGGAAGGGAAGAGGTTTTTGCCCGAGACGGGCACGCCCATGCGGAAAATACTGCGGAGGAGGACGTTGTTGGCGGATTGCGAACCGGAGCCGTTAACTGTTGCAATCTGGATGGAGAAATCGTTGACAATCTGCTTTACACCCTTGGCAGGGCCCGATGCTGGCTGGCCCTGCACCAAAAGATCGCTGGTGGTCATTTAAGAATGCATCCCTTCCAAGTGTAGATACTTTTCATCCAAGGATATTGGGACCTCGCGTTCATACTGCGGTCGCAGGTCCAACTCATCTCCTCGGAATCTCTATACTGTTTGCCACATTTCATTGTAGTCCAGAGAAGCTGGCATTTGAGCGGCGCCATCTTACTTGTGCTGCGGAACTGTCCGGCGCAAGGTGTAACTGCTTAAGGTCTTGATGTAGTTGCCGCGCTCGAAAGGCGACGCATCTGGAACGGAACGGCGGCTGAGACTGCCACGCATCTGGCGAATGGATTGGTACTCGTGTTCTTCCATCCAGCGCGCGAGACCGGCTTGAATCGTTGTGAGGTGGGCGACGCCGTTGGCGAGCAGGGCCGAGACGGTCATGGCCACCTGCGCCCCAGCCATGATGGATTTGAGAACGTCTTCCGCGCTGTGGACGCCACCGGTAACGGCCAGTTCCGCACGCAGATGACCGTACAGGATAGCGACCCAATGCAGCCGAAGCAGCAACTCTTCCGGTCGGCTCAACGTAAGCCTGGGAATGACATTCAGATTTTCAATATCGAAATCCGGCTGATAGAAGCGATTGAAGAGGACCAGCGCGTCGGCCCCGGCGTCATCGAGCTGCTGGGCCAGGTGTGGGACGCTGGTATATTGCGGAGACAGTTTTACCGCGACGTGGATCCGCGTGTTTTGCTTCACCTGTCGCACCAGATCGACGATCCCCTCTTCAATCATGGCACTGGTTTTGTGAAAGCCCGTCGCCAGCGAATAGGTATTTAATTCGAGGGCGTCCGCGCCAGCCTGTTCGATCTCTTTGGCGAAACGCACCCAGCCTCCGGCGGTGGCCCCGTTCAGGCTGGCGAGGATGGGGATGCTGGATCTGCTCTTGGCGCGGTAGAGAAGGCTGAGGTAGGCGTCCTGCCCCTGGCGATAATCGTCATATGCTGGAAGGTAGCTGAGAGACTCCGCAAAGGATTCCGTGCCGCGAGAAATGTCACTGTCCAGGGCGATGCTTTCCAGAGCGAGTTGCTCCTCGAAGATGGAGGGGAGCACCACGGCGGCGGCCCCGGCTTCTTCCAGTCGCTGAATGTTCTCCAGGGATTCGCTCAGAGGCGAGGAAGAAACCACCAGGGGACTTTTCAGTTTCAGGCCAAGATAGTCGGTCGTCAGGTCGATCATTCTTCATCGCCTCCCTTTCCCAGGGTGCTGCCATTGTCTTCCTTTTCCGGCGGGGCGATGCCGGGGGTGGCATCGCGCTCGTGCGTGGCGGCACGGGCGGAGTAGACCCGCCATTCGCGCTCGACATCGTCCTGCGCTTCACGAAGAAGTTTTTTCGCAACGTCAGGATGGCTGCGCGCAAGCATGGTGTAACGGGCCTCCTGATAGGCATACTGCTTCAGCGGTATCGAAGGGTCCCTGGAGTCGAGTTGGAAAGGGTTCTGCCCTGTTTCGCGCAAGGACGGGTTATAGCGCATGAGCGGCCAGTGGCCGGAGAGGACGGCATTTTTCTGCTGTTCCAGCCCGTAGGCCATGTCGTAACCGTGGGCAATACAGTGGCTATAGGCAAGGATGAGCGCCGGACCGTGGTATGCCTCGGCCTCCTGAAACGCCTTGACGGTTTGCGTGTCGCTGCCGCCCATGGCAACGCGCGCCACGTAGACCGAGCCATAACTCACGGCTTCCATCGCAAGATCTTTCTTGGCGTTGGGCTTGCCTCCAGTGGCGAACTTGGCTACCGCGCCGCGCGGCGTGGCCTTGGACATCTGACCGCCAGTGTTGGAGTAGGTCTCGGTGTCGAGCACCAATACCTTGACGTTCTGGCCGGAGCCAAGCACATGGTCGAGACCGCCGAAGCCGATGTCGTAAGCCCAGCCGTCGCCACCCACCAGCCAGACGCTCTTGCGGACCAGAGAGTCGGCAGTGGCAAACAGGCTGCGGGCTTCCACGGAGTCCGCCCCCACCAATTTTTCCCGGACCAGCCGCACGCGCTCCCGCTGCGCATCGATCCCGCTTTCGGTGGACTGGTCGGACGCCAGGATGGCAGTCGCAAGATCGTCGCCGACGATGGGTGCAAGGCGTTGCAGAAGTTGCTCCGCATAGACTTTCTGCTGGTCCAGGGCAAGCCGCATGCCCAGGCCGAACTCGGCATTGTCTTCAAACAGAGAGTTGGACCAGGTGGGGCCGCGTCCGCTCTTGTTCACCGTGTAGGGCGTGGTGGGCAGGTTACCTCCATAGATGGAAGAACAGCCGGTGGCATTGGCGATGTAGAGGCGGTCGCCGAAGAGCTGGGTAAGCAGCTTGATGTAAGGTGTCTCGCCGCAGCCCGCGCAGGCCCCGGAGAACTCAAAGAGCGGATCGAGAAGTTGGATGTCCTTGACCTGCGTGTGGGAGATGCGGCTGCGGCCCACAGCGGGCAACGACTCGAAGAAACTCCAGTTCTTCGCTTCGGCCTCGCGCAAAGGGGCCTGCATCTCCATGTTGATGGCCTTGTGTTTGGCTTCGCTCTTACTTTTGACGGGGCATATCTCAACGCAGAGGCGGCAACCGGTGCAGTCCTCCGGGGCCACCTGCAGCGTGTAGAGTTCCTGCTCCATGCCACGCCATTTGGGTTTGGCGCTCTTGAAGGTGGCGGGGGCATTGGCTAGCAGCGCATGGTCGTATACTTTGGCGCGGATGACGGCGTGGGGGCAAACCAGAACGCACTTGCCGCACTGGATGCAGAGTTCCTCGTCCCAGACCGGGACCATCTGGGCGATATTGCGCTTCTCCCACTGCGCGGTGCCGGTGGGGAAGGTGCCGCCGGGTGGCAGGGCGCTTACCGGCAGCGCATCTCCGTGGCCCGCTGCCATGGCGCCTAGAATGTCGTGAACGAAGGCCGGGGCCGCAGTGGGGACCACGGGCAGAATGTCGAACGTTGCGGTGATTTTCTCAGGCAGCGCCACAGGACACAGATGAGCGAGGGCGGCATCGACGGCGGCAAAGTTCTGCTGCACCACCGCGTCGCCGCGTTTGCCGTAGGTCTTCTGGATGGCCTTCTTGATTTGCTCAATGGCCTCGTCGTGTGGAAGCACGCCGCTGATGGCGAAAAAACAGGTCTGCATGATGGTGTTGATACGGCTGCCCATGCCAGCCTCGCGCGCCACCTTGTAGCCGTCGATGACGTAGAACTGGAGCTTCTTTTTGAGGATGCTCTCCTGCGCGGCGCGCGGCAGGTGGTTCCATATTTCGTCCGGGCCATAGGGAGCGTTCAGCAGG
>JAJYGR010000236.1 GCA_021790655.1 Acidobacteriota bacterium
CGCCATCATTTACGAACTCCACGTCAAGGCGTTTGCCGATGCCAATAACGACGGAATTGGAGACTTTCAGGGTCTCATGGGCAAGCTCGATTACTTGCAGGAGCTTGGCGTCACATGTATCTGGCTGTTGCCTTTCTTTTCTTCGCCTTTGCGCGATGACGGCTACGATATTGCGGATTATCTGACGGTCCATCCCAGCTACGGCACCTTGGAGGATTTCAAGATATTTCTGCAAGCAGCGCATGATCGCGGCCTGCAAGTCATGATCGAGCTCGTAGTGAACCATACGTCGGACCAGCACGCCTGGTTTCAGCGAGCGCGACTGGCGCCCGCCGGTTCGCCGGAGCGCGACTATTACGTGTGGAGCGACACGGACGAAAAATATAAAGATGCGCGCATCATTTTTACCGATACAGAAAAGTCCAATTGGACTTGGGACCCTGTCGCGAAGGCCTACTACTGGCATCGTTTCTTTTCTCATCAGCCAGACCTGAACTACGACAATCCGCTCGTCATGCAGGAAGTGCTGAACATCATGCGCTTTTGGCTCGATATGGGCGTAGATGCGCTGCGCATCGACGCGATTCCCTATCTGGTGGAGCGCGATGGAACTAGCTGCGAGAACCTGCCCGAAACGCACGCGGTCATGAAGACAATTCGCGCCGAGATCGACGCGCATTATGAGGGCCGCGTGATCCTCGCCGAAGCCAACCAATGGCCCGCGGATGTGCGCCCGTATTTCGGTGATGGCGATGAATGTCACATGGCCTTCCACTTCCCCCTGATGCCGCGCATGTACATGGCCCTGCGTCAGGAAGACCGGATGCCCATCACGGAAATCATGGCGCAGACCCCCGCAATTCCAGACAACTGCCAGTGGGGCTTGTTCCTGCGCAACCACGACGAGCTGACCTTGGAAATGGTCAGTGAGGAAGAGCGCGATTACATGTACCTCGCCTATAGCGCCGACCCGCGAATGCGCATCAATATTGGCATTCGGCGACGGCTGGCGCCGCTGCTCGATAACAACCGCCGACGGATTGAGTTGCTGAACAGTCTGCTATTTTCTTTTCCAGGGACGCCGATTCTCTATTACGGGGATGAGATCGGCATGGGCGACAACATCTATCTCGGCGACCGAAACGGTGTGCGCACACCGATGCAGTGGACGGGCGACCGCAACGCTGGGTTCTCTCGCGCAGTGCCAGCGAAGCTTTACAGCCCCGTGGTGATGGACCCAATCTGGGGCTATGAAGCGATCAATGTGGAAGCGCAACAGATCGATTCATCGTCGCTGCTGAACTGGATGCGCAATCTGATCGCCCTGCGCAAATTGTTCCGCGTGTTCGGACGAGGCGCATTGAAATTTTTGCATCCATCCAATCGCAAGGTGCTCGCGTATCTGCGCGAGGACGGCGACGAAATCGTCTTGTGCGTGGCCAACCTCTCTCGGTTTGCACAACCCGCGCAACTCGACCTCAGCGAGTATGACGGCATGGTTCCCGTCGAGATGCTGGGCTATGTCGAGTTTCCTTCAATCAGCAAACAACCCTACGCGGTCACGTTGGCCCCCTATGGATTTTTATGGCTGGAGTTGCATCCCGCCGCTGACACAGCAGAGATCCAGCCGGACGATGCAGCTTTGCTCGTCGCGGATGTGTCGGACTGGAAGAGTTTGTTCGAGGGGGCGAACCTGCGCAAACTGGAGCAGGCCATCCTGCCTGCCTACATCCCCAGGCAACGCTGGTTTGGCAATAAATCTTCTTCCGTCGCGAGCCTCCACCTGGATGACTGGGGCAAGTTGGATGGCACAAGCACGATGTTGTGCCTAGTACAGATGAAATACGACACCGGCAAAACAGATCGCTATTTGCTGCCGCTTGCTATCGCCTTCGGAGCCGCTGCGCAAACACTGCGCGATACCGCGGCGGGATCGATTGTATCGACACTGCAAGCGCCGAATGGAGAGGGTGTCCTCTACGACGCGACATACGACGGGCCGTCCTGTCAGGCATTGCTGAAGGTAATTTCCACGTCCGCTGAGATGACTACGCAACGCGGCTCGCTGAAGGGCACTGCCAGCAGCGCGCTTCCCAGACTTGTCGCCAGAACGACGAAGGGCGCGAAAGATCCTTTTGCCGCGCGCCGCAGTCTGGCGGAGCAAAGCAACACGTCCATCTTGTATGGCGACCGCCTTATTATGAAACTCTTTCGCCATCCCGAACCGGGATTGAACCCTGACTGCGAAATCGGACGATTTTTGACAGAGGAATCGCACTTCTCGAACATTCCACCGTTCGGCGGATCGATCGAGTATTCCAGGGAAGCAGAGGAAACGACAACGCTGGCCATGCTCCAGGGCCTGGTGGGCAATCAGGGCGACGGCTGGAAGTGGATGCTCGAAGATCTCGAACGTTATTACGAAAATTATGTGAATGCGACAATCGCGCCGGAGGAATTGCCGCATTCCGCGAGCGGAGTGGGAAACATTGGCATTGCCCGCGCCTCGTCTTTTGCCCGCGACCATCTCGGGGTCGCACTCGATGCAGCCGCAGTGCTGGGTCGTCGGACGGCCGAGATGCATCTTGCTCTTGCATCTTCAAAAACGAACGAGGCATTCTCTCCCGAACCACTTTCCGCCAGTTATCTGGAAGCATTGCAGACAGCCATCAACACCCAGGCAATGCAGGCTTACGAGTTGCTCAAAAATACCATGTCCGTGCTCGCGGATGACACGATCGAGCTTGCAGCGCTCCTTCTCAGCCGTCGCTCGCGAGTGCTCGACGTCCTGGTCTTGTCTACTCTAAGTAACACGGGTGGGCAAAGAATCGATGGGCTCCGGACGCGTATTCATGGGGACTATCATCTTGGCCAGGTGCTGCGTGTCAAGACAGACTTTGTGATACTCGACTTTGAAGGGGAACCGGCCCGTCCTCTCCAGGCCCGTCGCGCCAAACATTCTCCGCTAAAAGATGTCGCCGGAATGGTACGCTCGTTCAACTATGCCGCATGGGCCGCGCTAATGAAATATTCCTCACGCAGGCCCGACGATCATTCGCGCCTGCATCCATGGGCGCGACTTTGGGACCAGTCCATCTCAGCGGAGTTTCTTCATGCCTATTGCGCTACTGTGGCCGGGAGAGGATTGATACCTTCGGATCCAACCGTATTGCGCGATCTGCTCAATCTATATTTGCTGGAGAAAGCGCTCTACGAACTTGTCTATGAACTGAATAGTCGACCGGACTGGGTGAAAATCCCGTTGACCGGAATTGCTTCTCTGTTGCAAGAAGGTATTCAATAAAAAGATTTCTCGGCCCGTACAGGACGAACGAAAACTATGGCGGAACTGGAAACACAACCGGAACCCAAACAGAAAACTATCGGCGCAGGTCAGGCATATCTCCTGGTCGCAGTCCCTGCCCCTTTGGGGAGCGAAGTTCTCTCGTCTACGATTGAGAAACTCTCCCAGGCTGCCTCGCGGCTCTCTTTATCCTGCCCGCTGCTCCTGGCTGTCCCGGGCGAGAAGGCGCTGGAAGAGCCCGTGGCGATGGAGGCTGCCAGCCACACCAATCTTCCTCTTCGCTATGTGACCTATACGCAGCCAGCGACCGACGCTGCGACTCCCTGGCTGGCGAACGCAGCGACCCAACGCAACATCTTTTCACTGGCCGGCAAAATTGGTGCACGCGCTTGCACCGTACTGGGTACAAATGGCGGATCGAATTGTGAATTCCTTACACCGGAAAAACTTACACTATTGATGGGGCCCGGCGTGGAGGGCGGCTTCGATCTGGTGATGCCTCTCTACGCCATGCAGGCTTTCGACGACCTGTTAAACAAGAGCATACTGTACCCTCTCTCAAGAGCTCTTTACGGCCATCGGGTCCGATATCCGCTGGCAAATGAATTTCAGGCATCCTCGAAACTACTTCAAAAATTTCCGGCAAACTTAGAGAAAGATTCTGCGCGTCAACAAGGACGCCTTCTCTGGCTTGCCACGACGGCAGTCAACCAAAACCTTAAAATCTGTCAGGTGCAGCTTGGAGCGAGGCGACCGCAGGGCCACGAAGGCATCGAGCTGAGCGACGCCCTGGCGCAATTGGCCGGCCCGCTGTTTACCGATATGGAGGACAATGCGGCCTTCTGGCAACGCGTTCGAGGGTCGCACGATGTGCCAACCTTTGGAAATGCGGAAGTGGCCAGCGGGGCGACCGATACGGTCGATGTGCGCCGCATGATTGAGGCATTCGAACTGGGCGCGCGCAATCTGCGGGAGATCTGGTCGCTGGTCCTGCCGCCGGTAACGCTGATGGAAGTGAAAAAACTTTCCCGGCTGACGCCAGATACGTTTCACATGCCGGATGCGCTATGGGCGCGAATTATTTATGATTTTGCCCTGGCACATCGTTTACGAAATATTCATCGCGCCCACCTCTTCGGCGCACTCACGCCACTCTACCTGGGATGGGTCGCATCCTACGCTGTGGAAGTGAATGCCGCGGGCATTGCGATGGCAGAAGAACGCGTGGAACAACTGGCACGCGCCTACGAAGCGGAGAAACCTTATCTGCTGTCTCGTTGGCGCTGGCCAGATCGCTTCCACCCTTGACGAATTGTAAGACTTCCATCTTTCACTGCTTGTAGAACAGGAGCACGCAATGTGGGAACAAGTACATCAGGCGCTACAGCAATCGATCCAACGGGTCCTATTCAAGATCGCCACGCTTCTCCCCGGAGTGCTTGCTTTAGTGCTCGCGCTCTTGATTTTTGCCGCGATCGGGTGGCTGCTCGCCCTGATCTTGCGAAGGATTCTACTGGCCATGCACTTCGATACACGAATGGAGAAGTGGGGGATCGCAAACCTTTCCGAATGGTCTCCGGCAAACAGCCCTACGTTTCTTGTAACGCGAATTGTCTTCTGGGCGACTTTCATGGTCGGCCTCTTTGTTGGCATCGCCGCCTTCGATGCATCGTCCGCGTATGGAGTTTCCTCCTACATAGTGGGCTATCTTTCGAAGATTGTGGCCGCCATCGTGGTACTGTTCGCCGGCATCGTGATTGCTCGCTTTCTTTCGAGAAGCGTCCTTATCAACGGCGTCAATATGAACCTGCAACATGCGCGTCTGCTCAGCCTTGGCGTTAAATGGCTGGTGCTCGTGTTCACCTCAGCCATGGTGCTGGACCATCTTGGCATCGCGCGCGGCATTGTCGATCTCGGATTCGGCATCCTGTTCGGCGGCATCGTGCTGGCGCTGGCGCTGGCGGTAGGGCTGGGTTCCAGGGACCTCGTCAGCAGATCGTTGGAACGAGAAAATCTTAAGACCACGAAAGAAGAGGATGTAGTCCGCCACTTTTAATTGCAGCTTTGGACGCCAAAGAAACAAGAAATCCGCGACGGCCCATTTACTATAGGATGACCGCTATGCAAATCGTAAACATCCTGTTTGGCCGTCCTCTCGCCTCCGATGAAGAACGCGCGGAAAAAATAGGTACGGCAAAAGGCATTTCCATCTTTGGGCTGGACGCGCTCAGTTCCGCCGCGTACGGTCCGGAAGCGGCCCTCACGCTGCTGATTCCGCTGGGCATGGCGGGAGTGCATTATGTGCTGCCGATTACGGCGGCCATTCTAGCGCTGCTCACCATACTGTATTTTTCATATCGGCAAACCATCGCTGCCTATCCCAACGGCGGCGGCTCGTATACCGTGGCGAGTGAAAACCTGGGCGCGTTGCCGGGTCTGCTGGCTGGCGCGGCGCTGATGGTGGACTACATTCTGGAAGTTGCCGTGGGAATTTCCGCCGGGGTGGGCGCGCTGGTTTCCGCGCTTCCGAAATTGCAGCCGCACACTCTTTCTCTATGCCTGGCTATCCTGGCCATTCTGACTCTAATGAATCTTCGTGGCGCGCGCGCTGCCGGTGCGGCCTTCATGGCTCCTACCTACTTATTTATCGTTTGCATGGTGGGAGTCATTGGCTGGGGCGTCGTCAAGGTCATCCTGTCTGGAGGACATCCACATGCTGTCATTGCGCCGCCTCAACTCGGTCACGCAACGGAAGTCCTCAGCCTATGGCTGCTGCTGAAAGCCTTCTCCAGCGGCTGCACGGCGATGACTGGGGTGGAAGCCGTCAGCAACGGCGTCGGCGCGTTCAAGGAGCCACACCAGAAATCCGCGCAGCTCACGCTGACCGTCATCATCATTTTGCTGGCTATCATGCTGCTGGGTATCGCGTTTCTGGCCCCGATCTACCATATCGCTGCGACCGACCCATCCGGCCCTGGCTATCAAAGCGTGCTGTCGCAACTTCTCGCCGCGGTCAGCGGACGCGGTGTTTTCTACTACGTCAGCATCGCGTCCATTTTGCTTGTGCTGGCGCTTTCAGCCAACACAGGCTTCGCCGACTTTCCCCGGCTCTGCCACAACATCGCGCGGGACCGCTACCTGCCTTTTGCCTTCACACTGCGCGGACGCCGACTGGTCTACTCCGGTGGAGTGTATGCCCTGACTTTTTTTGCAGCACTGCTGCTGGTCATTTTCCAGGGAATTACGGACCGTCTCATCCCACTGTTTGCCATCGGCGCATTTCTCGCCTTCACACTATCGCAGGCCGGTATGGTGCAGCACTGGCGTCGCACGCGTGGCAAAGGATGGCAATTCAGTCTTGCGCTGAACGGCTTTGGATCTGTGGCAACCGGCATCACAGTATGCGTGGTGCTGGTGACGAAATTCACCTCTGGCGCATGGATCACAGCTATTCTGATTCCCAGCATTATCATGATGATGCTGGCGATCCAGCACCACTACCGTTGGGTCAGCAGGCAGGTCGCGGCGACGGACACGCTGGACACCAGCAAGCTGATTCCGCCGATCGTCGTGCTGCCCATTCCCGGATGGAACCGAGTCTCTGCCAAGGCCCTGCGCTTTGCTCTATCGCTGTCGACCGAAGTGTATTGCATCCATGTAAAAAATGAGGAAGACGACGAATCTCTGGAAGCGCAATGGAAATCCAGCGTTGGCGATCCCCTGCAAAAGGCTGGCCTGCCGGAACCAAAGTTTATTCAGATTGAGTCGCCGACACGGCGGGTCATTGGGCCTATACTCGACCAGATCGAACAGTTGGAACGCGATCATCCCGAGCGACAACTTATGATCCTGCTTCCAGAACTGGTAGAGAGCCGCTGGTACTACTATCTTCTGCATAACCAGCGTGGGGCCGCGTTGAAAACGTTGCTCTACCTGCGTGGAACTCCACACATCATGGTCGCAAGCATGCCCTGGTATCTGGAGCCGCACCCGAACAACCCGAATTCATCGCAGAACAATTGAGCAGCTCTGGATGTACAATTGGGCTTGAGCAATGTACCCAACCGGGGTATGATAGCCATAGCATTGTTCTACGCTGAATTGACCAGTCAATTTCGTGTGCGTGCGAATGCCATTTTCATTGCGCAAGACTGCGCAACCCTGTAGAGGGACTTCCATCCTTCGCGGATAGCGGAGAAGTTATATCCGTTAAAAAAATCTTGCATTGCTTCAGGAGTTGTTTTGTGTTGGTTTGCTGTCTACAAATCGCTGCGTGCATCTTGCTGCATCCGGCGGGAGTGCCGGTGCAATCGATCCCGCGGCAAACGTCTGTGCCGCAGACATCTCTCTTGAAGGCAGTCGCCTTCGAGCCTTTCTCCGCTATGGATGAATATTCCTGCCTCAGCTATCAGGCTGCGGAGAAGATTGCAGGCAAGGACTGGTTGCTCGATCCACAATCGCGCGGAGCGGACGCTGCACAGGCCCTTGCGCAAAAGCTCCAACCTCCTGACGAAAACGAGTTCACTTTTTTTCGTCATCCCGACAATACCCGCTACTGGGCGAGTGGCCAGGCAAATGTTATTTATCAGATGCATGGAAACTTCCACTCCCCGTATCAAGGGCCGAACAGTTTCACCGCACCTTTTGAATACAAAGCTTCAGAAGTTGGCACGCTGTTTCTGGCGTATCAGCTCAACCCAAAGCCACGATATGAAACCGAGGTCATTTACGACGAAGAAAATGCAGGCGGCCGCGGGCTCAGCCAGGCATTGGGACTCGCAGGGTTCACCAATCTCGACGTGGTACGGAACCCCAATCTGAGCATTGTTCCCTATACTGCGCGCGTGGAAATCCACCAGACTATCGGCTTCACCGATGAAACCGTGCCGCAGGACCGAGGACCATTGGCTCTGGCAACACGAGTTTCTGTGCGTCGACTCGATCTGCGCGTCGGAAAATTTAGCTTGCCCGACATGCTGGATGTCAACTCGGTCTTGAGCAACAGCCAGCAGCAGTTTCTTGACTGGACGATCGACAATAATGGCGCGTGGGACTACGCCGCCGACACGCGCGGCTACACATACGGCACCGCCATCGAGTATCAGGACCGTAACTGGGCGCTACGCTACGCGCTGGGCCTGATGCCGACAGTGGCCAATGGAATTACGCTCGATTGGGCCTTACGGCGCGCGCACGGACAAAATATGGAGTTGGAGATACGCAAGGGCCTGTTGCCAGGACGCGCGGGTCGCATTCGCCTGCTCGCCTACGGCAATAATGCGCACATGGGCCTCTATCGCGAGGCCGTCAACCATTACCTGGAAGGATTGACGCCCACTCCGGAGATCACTTCCGTCGAACATTTCGGCGCGCTGAAATATGGCGTCGGCATCAACGTCGAGCAGAACGTGACGGACAATCTTCGTATCGGCGGACGCTTTGGCTGGAATGAAGGCCAGCACGAATCTTTCGCCTATACAGAAGACGACCAGACCTTTCTGGTCGGTGGAGATTACGCCGGGGCTGCGTGGCATCGCAAGCTGGACAAAGTCGGCGTGGCGTTTGTGACCAACGCGATCAAGAAAGACCATCAGAATTATCTGAAGTACGGCGGACTCGGATTTATTCTAGGCGACGGCGCGCTGGACTACGCGAGAGAAGACATTGTAGAGACGTACTACAACGCACATGCCTGGCGCGGAGTATTTTACGCAGTCGGCAATTTCTTTATCGAACATCCCGGTTACAACCAGGCCCGCGGGCCGGTGGACGTGCAAAGCGTACGACTGCACATTGACTTCTGATCGACTACTTTAAGGGAGTTGTCGCCGATTTACCAGGTCCTTGTGCGGCTCCCGGAGTTTCCGGCAAGGTGTAGATCACTTCACCCGGGCGGGTGTAATGCATCTGTTCGCGCGCTTCATATTCTATGGTGTCGCGATCGTTCCGTAGACGCTTATCATGGAGCGCCATGCGCTCATTTTCTTTCTGCAAACTCAATATCTGCTGATGGAGCTGTTGTGCCCGGCGCTGCTTTTGCTGATACGCGACGATGCCGTCGTGCCCGAAAATGGCATAGAAGCCCAGCGATACGGAGAGAACGATCAGCACCACGGTAGCCACACGGCGCCGCAGACCCATGGCGCGAACGATGAGGCGCTGCATCCTGGTTCCCGCAATATTCTGCCGCTCGCTCATCGACGGACTGTCGGAAAACTGTCTCCCGGGAATCAGCCGACGCTGCAATTTTTTTGATGCTCCGGACTTCATCTCTGCATACCTGCTCGTTGCCCCTTAAGTTAATGCATTACCCAATGTTTGGCGGCTTCTGTAAGTGTTGCCGAATCTTCTTTCGAGCGCGCTTCCGTGTACGCCCGCACCACGGGTTCCGTTCCAGACAAGCGATAGCAAACCCAGGAGCCATCGTCGAACACCAACTTCAACCCGTCCGTCCGGACGACCTGAGAAACCTTGCGGCCCGCAAGCTCCGTTGGATCTGTCAGTAACTTCTTAGTGAATTTGTCTTTGGCCTGTGCCGTCAAGTGGAAATTCTCTCGAACTGGATAGAAGGAACCCACTTTGGCAAACAGTTCCTGCAACTGCTCGCCTAAAGTCTTGCCGCGGACCGCCACCATCTCCGCCACCAGCAACCCTGCCAGAATGCCATCCTTCTCTGGAACGTGGCCGCGAATCGTCAGGCCAGCACTCTCTTCCCCGCCAATGGCGATCTTGTCCCGATTGATGAGTTCCCCAATGTATTTGAAGCCCACCGGCGTTTCGTAGAGCTGTACTTTATGATGATCGGCAAGCGCGTTGATGCAATTGGTGGTGGCGACGCTCTTGGCGACGCCGTTGCGCCAGCCGCGCGACTCAACCAGATAATCGAACAGCAGCGCGATGATGTAGTTGGGCTGGATAAAAGTGCCGTCGCGATCCACAATGCCGAAGCGGTCCGCGTCGCCGTCGGACGCAATGCCTAGCTGTGCGTTGGTTTCGCGCATCTTCGCTTTACAATCGGCGAGAAGATGATCGTCCGGCTCCGGCGCATGACCGCCAAAGAGTACATCGCGATAATCATGCACGCTGACGGCTGAAACGCCGTGCTCAGCGAGCAACTGCTGTGCATACCCACGACCCGCGCCCCAGAAAGGATCGACGACGATCCGCAACTGCGCTTTCGCAATTGCCTTCAGGTCAATCAATTCGGCCAAGCGCTTCAAATAGTCCGGCTTCACATCGACTGAAGCGAACTTCGTTTCATTTCTGCTGGCCGCAACCGCCTGATCGCCGAGCGCAACGATTTCGGCCTCAATCTGCTTCGTCACCTCCGGCAGCGCTGGCGCGCCGTCTGCC
This sequence comes from Acidobacteriota bacterium, assembly GCA_021790655.1. Taxonomy (GTDB): domain Bacteria; phylum Acidobacteriota; class Terriglobia; order Terriglobales; family Acidobacteriaceae; genus JAKAAZ01. The sequence continues at coordinate 10,658 of JAJYGR010000236.1, forward strand.
GTGGAAAATTTTATGCCGTTGTACTCTGGCGGATTGTGCGATGCGGTAAAGTTGATCGCGCCATTGGCCTTACGCTGGCGCACAGCATAGGAGATCGCCGGGGTCGGCGCCGCCTCTGCAATCACTTCCGGAACGATGCCGTGATCGGCCAGCAAGCGCGCGGCTTCCTCGACAAAAATTTAAACCGTGGATCGCGACCTACCAGAATGCGGTGACTTCCCGGCTGCTTCGACACGTAACGCGCAATACCAGCAACCGCGCGGCGGATGTTGGGGATGGTAAATTCGTCGGCAACAATGGCACGCCAGCCTGAAGTCCCAAAGTGAATTTCTGTTGGCATACTTTTACCTCGTAAACATTTTCTCAGAAACTCATAGGAAGCATCAGAATACTGAATGTTGGATGCACGTGGACGGAGGACCCCACAGCAGCCTATCTCAAGTCCAGCAAAAACACGAATCAATCAGGTAAGCAAGAAATTTACAGCGCAGCCGTGAGGTTCGTCGAAGATAATCGTAGCCATGACAGATGCCCGCATTGTGCTGACCACTTTGGAAAATGCCGAGCAAGCGAACCTGCTGGCGCGCCAGTTGGTGGAAATGCGTCTGGCTGCCTGCGTGAACCTCATTCCTCGTGTGCAGTCCGTATACCGCTGGCAGGGCAAAGTAGAAACCGCCGAGGAAGTTCTGCTGGTCATCAAAACTACCGTGGAAAGAATCCCCGCACTGAAGGCGACCCTTGGGCAACTGCACCCTTACGAACTGCCAGAGTTTGTCGTACTGCACGTTACTGATGGCACCGACCCCTACCTTGCGTGGCTGCTTGCCGCCAGCCAAGATGCGCCCGCATAGTTGAATATGCCCCATTCATAGTGCAATTGCTGCCTTCTTGACCCCTGATTTGCAATTTTTTGGTTCCAAATTGGAATAATCTTGCTAATATATTTCCACTTTGGCCTTTCAATTCGTTGATTTAAGAGGTTGCAATGCAAATCCCTTCCCTAACCTTAACGATCATAGTTGCCCTCCCTGTGCTTGGCCTCGCGCTTTTTTCCATAGCGCGGAAACTGCGTAAATCAGAATTTGACGATTCTCCTTTGCAGGGTCTGGCTTTGGATTTTTCTCGTATTTACGCAACCAATTTTCCTCATCCCGCTGACAATATCGGCGAGAGGATGGAAGACTGGTCTCCTAGGATCACCATCCATGCCGAGGAATCGGCAAACGATGATGACGATGTCGAAGCTGCGGAAAATGTCCCTCAAGCACCTATCTGGGACAGAGTCGTCCCGCCAGCCCCAGTCATCCATGCTGCTGTGGAGGTGGCTCCTACTGTAACCCTAAAGGATATGGACCGGCAGGAGATTGAGGAGCAGCCTGCTTACGAGCGGCACATGCCTGCGCATGTGCGGCGAACGAATACTCGCGCCGGACAAACTGTAGGTATGCCTGATTCTGCGGCCCCAAGCGATCACTATTTGGTGAAAGCATTTCTGATCGGGATATCCGTCGTCCTGCTGGTGCAGACGCAGCGCAGCGCCTTCCGCAATCGGTCGGTAGTCTCGTCTCGTCAGGACGTAGCGTAAACTGTCGCTCAATTTTCCTGCGACCGTTAAACCCCATCCCAACGGATTTGGCCGCTCCGAGTGCATTCTCCGCTCTCCCCTGCTTTACTCTAGAGGGAGGGAGCTATTATGCCAACTGGAACGACAGCAGAAGTAAGGGAGATCGGCATCGCGCACAGCCCGGACTCGGACGATGCTTTCATGTTTTATGGACTAGCATCCGAAAAAGTCCAGGTGCCGGGCTATCGTTTTACGCACACCCTTACCGACATCGAAACGCTGAACCAAAAGGCGATGCGCGAAGCCTTTTACGATGTGACGGCGATCTCCTTCCACGCTTATCCCTATGTCCAGGACAAGTATGCACTGATGCCCTGCGGCGGCAGTGTCGGCGAATGCTACGGTCCAATGATCGTTTCCAAGCGCGCCTACACACTCGATGAAGTCCGCCGGGTGAAGATCGCCATCCCAGGCCATTTGACGACAGCCAATCTGGTGCTACAGATGGCGCTTCCCGGCGTGGAAACCGAGTTCGTTCCCTTCGACCTGATCATTCCCCAGGTGCTTGCAGGCAAATATGACGCGGGTCTCATCATCCACGAAGGCCAGTTGACGTATGGACGCGACGGGCTGACCTGCGTTCTCGATATGGGAATGTGGTGGCGGGAACAGACCGGCCTGCCGCTGCCATTGGGCGGCAATGCGATTCGCCGCGATCTAGGAGCGGACGTTCATCGCATGATGAACCAGGCGCTGCGAGACAGCGTAAGTTATGCCTTGCAGCATCGCGAAGAGGCCCTCGCCCATGCCATGCAGTACGCTCGCGATCTCGACACATCTTCAGCGAACCGTTTCGTCGGTATGTATGTCAATGAGCGCACCCTCGACTATGGCGAAGACGGTAAAGAAGCGATCCGCCGTCTGCTCGCCATGGGACACGAGCGTGGAGTGATTCCACAAGCTGTGCATGTCGACTTTGCGGAGTAAACTTTCGGGTCATGGCAAAGATGCAATTTTCCATGCACACTTGAATCGCGGCGGGTGAAGGCTTATCGAGACGTAGCGTCCCCCGCGTTTGCGATTGCCACGGAGGTCATCCATGAGTATTCCAGAATCTGTACGAACAGGGATGCAGCAGACCATTGCTCTATTCAGTTCCGCCGTCGTAAAAAATGGGGACATCGATGCGCTGGACAACATTAATACGGAGGGCGCTCGGATTCTTCCGCCGGGAGCGAATTTAATCCAAGGCCGCGCTCAGATTAAAGCGTTTTGGCAGCAGGCGATCGCAGGTCTGGACTGAAGGATGCAAAGCTGAGTTCAGTGGATGCTCAAGCCGCTGGAGACAGTGTCCTTGAGGTGGGCAAAGCTGATCTGACGTTAGGGGAAGGTCGGGTACTAACGGTCAAGTATGTCGTCCACTGGAAACAAGAAGCTGCCTATGGAAGTGGGACACTGACATTTGGAATATGAACCAATAAATTTTCGCACTATCCTTAATTTCCCGTAAATTGTTTCAATTACAAAAGTCTTACATTCGGTGCCTAGTCACGCTGGTAGCTTCATATCAGTAGCCAGAAGTTTTTACTCTGCACTGAGGTATTTTGTGACCCCGACATCCTACGAAGCCATCGAAATCCAGCAAAATGACACGCATGCCATAGAGACCGCTGAGGCATCCTTTATCGGTGCCCCCGTCGCAGTTCCCTTGTCTATGCCAATTGCAGCCGCCCCTGCAAAGTCTGCACTCCCTGTCTTAGGACGCGCGACGCAGGACCGTGGCATCACCTGGACCACAGCAATCTTTCTGACCCTCTTTCATATTGGGGCCATCGCCGCTTTTTTCTTCTTTAGCTGGAGCGCGCTGGCTGTTTTCATCGTCACCTACATTTTGTCGATCAACGTTGGCATCGGAATGTGCTATCACCGCCTGCTGACGCATCGCGGATACAAGGTCCCCAAGTGGCTGGAATATGCCACTGCCATTTGCGCCACGACTGCGCTCGAAGGCGGCCCGATGTTCTGGGTGGCCACGCATCGTGTACATCACCAGCACAGCGACCATGTCGGCGACCCGCACACCCCCACCGAAGGCCTCTGGTGGGCGCATGCTGGCTGGATTTTGAAAGGTAAGGCTTTGCATACGGAAACCGCCATGCTGGCCCGTTATGCCCCAGACCTCGCCAAAGACCGCTTTTATGTTCTGCTCAGCAAATACCACTGGGTCCCGTTGACGACGATGGGCTTCATTCTGCTCGCGATGGGCGGATGGCCGTGGGTTTTCTGGGGGATTTTTCTGCGCGTGACTATTGGTCTGCATGCAACCTGGCTGGTCAACTCCGCGACGCACAAATGGGGCACACGCCGCTTCAAGACCCGCGACGATTCCCGCAACAGTTGGTGGGTTGCGCTGCTGACCGGCGGCGAAGGATGGCATAACAACCATCATGCACATCCCGTCTCCGCAAAGCACGGGTTGGCGTGGTATGAATTCGATCCGAACTACTATGGCATCTGGCTGCTACAAAAGCTCGGCCTGGCCCGGCAGGTAAAAACCGCTACATTCGATCCCAACGACCCTCGCCCTGCTGGCGCATAATCCACCCCAGCCAACCAATAACTTCTCCTGCCTTGAAAGCCTGACGGCGGGAGCGGTTCTGCTTCAGATGTAAACCGAAGCCACTGCTCTCAGCCTCCATTTCTTGAAGAAATGGCGACATTGTAGAGGCTCAAAAGGGTACATGAGAAGGAGGACCGCTCTATACTGCCGTCAGGCTTTTCTATTGTCCGGAACAACTATGCACTTCACACGCCGCCGCGGAACCATCGCTTTCTTCATCACCCTGGGTGCATGCCTGGTGGCGCTGGCCATCGGCCTTAACGTTAGCTGGGTCATTCTTAACTGGCGCAAAATCGTTCCGCTGGTTCTTGGCATTTTCTTCTTTGGGATTTTGATTGCCGGCGTGGTCCTGAATACCATTTTTCTGGTCCGGGAAATCCGCCGCAACGAACGGCATGACAGCTTTCTGAATGCCGTCACGCATGAACTGAAGACACCCATCGCATCGATTCGCCTGTATCTGGAGACCCTGCAACGCCGCGACCTGAGCGAAGAAAAACGACAGGAGTTTTACCGTATCATGCTCGACGACAGCGAGCGCCTTCTGGCAACCGTCGAGCAAGTCCTCAAGGCCGGTGAAGTGGGCCAGCGCGGTCCGGATGACGTAAGCATTCGTGTAGATATGAAGATGATGGTCGAAGCATGCATCTCAGTCGTGACACTGCGCAATCACCTGGCGCCGGAAGTCCTCACGTATGTGGATGAGACCGGTAACACGCCGACTGCCGTTCTGGGCAATCCCGAGGACCTGCGCGCCGCTGTCATGAATGTGCTCGACAATGCTGTGAAATATTCCCCAAAAGGCCCGCGAATTCGCGTGCATCTCTGCGTGGAGCACGACGCCTGGGTTATCCTGCGCGTGACCGATAACGGAATTGGAATTTCCAACGTTCACTTGAAGCGCATCTTCAAACGCTTCTATCGTGTGCCCAGCATGGCCGTGCTGCGCGCCAAAGGCACGGGACTTGGGCTGTTTCTGGTGCGAACCATTGCGCGGCAACATGGCGGAGATGCCAGCGCCGCCAGTGAAGGCGAAGGGCGCGGCGCCACCATCACGCTGAAACTGCCGCGTCTGCTGCAACCGTAAGGAATCGAGGGACCTGTGTCGGACAAGGCATTGGATACTGGCAACGGAACACTAGCCAACAAAGTTGCGGGCCGCATTCTTATCGTGGAAGACGAAGCGCACCTTGCACAGGGACTGCTGTTCAACCTCCAGGCTGAGGGGCATGAGACCATCGTCGCCGGGGACGGAGAATCGGCGCTCGACTGGCTGCTGGCGAAACGCGAACCGCTCGACGCCGTCCTGCTGGATGTTATGCTGCCCGGAATTGACGGCTTTGCCGTGGCTCGCGCCATGCGCGAAGCACAGAACTATACGCCCATCCTGATGCTGACCGCGCGCGGACGCCCGGAAGATGTTCTCGAAGGCTTTGCTGCGGGGGCCGACGATTATCTGCCGAAGCCGTTTGAGTTGTCTATCCTGCTAGCGCGTCTGAAGGCCCTGCTCCGCCGCACTCAATGGCTTCGACCTGCATCTGTGGAAGAGCAGCCCACCGGGCAACCCGGCACGCCCGCCGACGTTTACACCTTTGCGGGCAAGACCATCGACTTTTCCCTGCTCGAACTGCGCGCCGCCGACAAGCACATCCGGCTGACACTGATGGAGACCGAGCTGTTGCGTCATCTCGTGCGCAATCCAGGCCGCGCCATTTCGCGCAGCGAGATACTCGAACAGGTCTGGCACCTGCATGAAGACACAGACACCCGCGCCATCGATAATTTTATCGTGCGCCTGCGCCGCTATCTTGAAGACGACCCCGCCCATCCTGTTCACCTGCAAACCGTGCGCGGCGTAGGCTACCGCTTCGTGCCCGAGATAGAAGCATAGCTTTAACACAAACGATCGCTAGTCTGCGTTATGATGAAAATTCGCAACATGCAGAGCTTGCGAATGTAAGCAGGGTGGAGGATGCGATGGGCCATGGGACCGTGTTCCGCAATGCCCGCGTTTTCGACGGCGAACATGACGTTCTACGTGAAAGTTTGGATGTCCTGGTGGTGGACGGCACGATCACCGCAATTTCGGAACATTCTCCAAAGGTAGACAATGCAGTAGAGGCCATCGACTGCTCAGGCCGTGTCCTCATGCCGGGGCTGATCGACGCGCACGTTCATGTCTACGCCGCCAGCCTCAACCTCAGCCGCATTGCGCAATCGCCTTTCTCGTACCTGGCCCATTTCGCGGCCCATTTTTTGCATGCGAGTCTGGATCGCGGATTCACTACTCTTCGCGACGTGGGTGGTGGCGATGTGGGACTGGCATGTGCGCTCAAGGAGGGACTCCTGGGCGTGGCCCCAAGGCTGTTTTATGGAGGCCGAGTGCTCTCGCAAACAGGCGGCCATGGCGACTCCCGGCCCGGTGATTACGCGCTCGAACATACCTGCCACTGCGGATGTGCCTGCCACGCCGACGTGATCTCTGTGATCGCCGATGGTGTGGACGCGGTTCGTCGCGCTGTCCGTGAAGAGCTTCGGCGTGGCGCATCGCATATCAAGATCATGGGCTCTGGCGGGGTGGTGTCTCCGACCGATCCTCTGGAGCGCTGCCAGTATTCCGACGAGGAAATCCAGGCCGCTGTCGACGAGGCTGAACGGGCTGGCTCCTATGTCGCCGCTCACTGCCACCCAGCCGAAGCCATTCGGCGATCGGCGGCCCTGGGCGTACGCTCGATCGAGCACGCAACGCTGATCGACCGAGAGACTGCGGAATTCGTGGCCGAAAAACGCGCATTCACTGTGCCCACCATGGCAGTCATAGCGGGCCTGGTCGAAGAGGGAGAAAAGCTTGGCTTTCCCGCAGTGAGCATGGACAAGCTGCGCAGGATCGCCGACCGTGCGCTGGGAAGTTTGGAAATCATGAAGCGCGCCGGAATTAAAATGGGTTTCGGTACCGATTTGCTGGGCGTGCTGCATGTCCGGCAAAGCACAGAGTTTACCCTTCGCGCTCAAGCGCTTCCAGCGATCGACATCCTACGCTCGGCAACGAGCGTGAATGCGGAGATCCTGGGTCAGTCTCGTCGGCTCGGCTGCATCCGCGAAGGCGCGGCAGCCGATCTCCTGATCGTGAATGGCAATCCATTCGAGGACATTTCGCTGCTTGCGCAAGGTGGGGAACACCTTCCCGTCATCATGAAGGACGGCCTTTTTCATAAGCGCATGATTTGAGCAAAGCAATTTTGACATTTGCTCGCATCGCCGCTCCAAAGCAAGCTGCTTCGGTAAATGCGTCCGAAAATTCACCGCGAAGACGTGACGGGATCATCCCACCCTGTCCACCGCCGGCCAAATTTCCATCATGCGCGGCCCCTCTCGGACGATACACTGAGTAATTAGAAATGGAAGCGACAAGGCAACCACCCGTGCGCATCTTCACACGCTACATTCTCGGTGAAGTCTTCTCTCACTCCCTGCTCGGGATGCTCCTGTTCACTTTTGTGTTGTTCATGCCGAATCTTGTGCAGATTCTGGAACTGGTCGTACAAGACGGCGCTTCCCCGCTGAGCGTAGTCAAACTGATTGCCTTCACACTACCCAATGCCTTTACGGTTACGATTCCGATGGCAGTGCTGGTCGGCATTTTGCTCGGCTTGAGCCGTCTCGCCGCGGACAGCGAAGTGACCGCGATGCGCGCCTGTGGCTTCGGCGTCTACCAGTTTGTCCGCATCGTCGCCATCGTCGGCGTGGGCGCATGGATACTGGGAATGTTCAATTCGCTTTACCTCGCGCCCAAGGCGACGACGGCCATGTTGCGCGTGGAAAATTCTTTACGAGATTCGCAAGCGACATTCCAGGTGCAGCCCCGCGTTTTTTATGAGGATTTTCGTAATTCCGTTCTCTACGTGCAGGACGTGCGCAATGGCCGTCATGCATCGGTGTGGTCGCATGTATTTCTGGCCGATCTCAGCAATCCAAAATCGCCAAAAATTACTCTGGCCGAGCAGGCTACCGTTGTCGGTGGAGTTCACCATGAACTGCGCATGCGGCTGCGCAATGGCGAGCAGCATGAGATGCCTCCGAACGATCCGGGTACCTACAGCATCTCCACTTTTACTCAGACCGATCTTCCCGTGCAGATCAACAGCAGCCAGGACACCGTCCACATCGGACACAGCGATGTACCGATCCTTGCTATGTCGAACAGGGAACTTTGGCAACGCGCCAACCAGCGTGACGGGCGCTGGTATCAGATTGAAATGCAGAAGCGGCTTGCCTATCCGACGGCCTGCCTGGTGCTGATGCTGGTGGGCGTTCCTCTGGGGCTGTCTTCGCGGCGCGGTGGCAAGAGCACGGGCTTCGTGCTCACCATCTTTCTCGTTTTCATCTACTACTTTCTTTCCTCTACGGGCATGACGCTGTCCAGACAGGACAAGATTCCAGTAGTGGTGGGTGTATGGGCGGCGAATGTTCTGTTTGCCTTGACAGGGCTTCTGCTGTTGCGCCAAATGACGCGTGGCGCGGTACGTTTTCCAACTGTGCAACTGCCCGCTGCGATGCTGGAACGGCTGGGACGCAAAAGCGACCCCGCGATGGAGGCTGTTTTCGCGTCGATCCCACGGCGCACTTTATACGAAGGCTTTCCGCTGATTCTCGATGACTACGTGCTGCGCGCATTTCTCGGTAATTTTTTTATGGTGGAGATCAGCTTCGTATTGCTGTCTCTGATCTTTTCCCTCTTTGAATTGCTGGGCGACATCGTTCATAACCATGCGTCGTTGTCACTGGTTGGAGAGTATCTACTGAATCTGACGCCCAGCATGATCTACAGCATCACGCCATTGAGTGTGTTGATCGCTGTTCTGGCGACCGTCGGAGTGTTGAATCGTTCGAGCGAACTGACAGCGATGAAGGCCACCGGCATCAGCCTGTATCGCATAATTGTGCCCATTTTTTTGATCGCGGGCGTGCTGTCTGTGGTAATGTTCACGTTTGACCAGTTTTATCTACCCACCGCCAATCGCAAGCAGGAGGCGTTGCGCAGCGAGATCAAAGGCAAGCCTCCGCGCACTTTTTTGCGCCCAGACCGCGAATGGGTGTTTGGCGAACACAGACCCGGCGAGCCGGAGAGAATTTTCTACTATGAATTTTTTGACTCTACGAACAATCGTTTTGCGAACCTGACGGTCCTCGAATTCCAGCCAAACAGCTTTACCCTGGCGCGACGAATCTTTGCAGCCGACGTCTCCTGGGACCCACAGCAACATCAGTGGATCTTTCGTAAAGGTTGGGAGCGCGCCTTTCAGGGGGGCACGATTGCGTCCTATAAAACATTTGTCGTGCAAAGCTTTCCGGAGATTGTCGAGCCGCCCGGATACTTCAAAAAAGAAGACCTGCAGTCCTCCGAAATGACGTTTACCGAACTGGCTCACTACATCCACGACCTGAGCCAGAGCGGCTTCGACACTCTTCCGCTGCGCGTGCAACTGGACAAGAAGATTGCCTACCCGCTGATCACGCTGGTCATGTCCATCCTCGCTGTGCCCTTTGCGCTTTCCATGGGGCGGCGCGGCTCTCTCACCGGCATCGCAGTGGCCATCGGCGTGGCTATTGCATATTTTGTCGTAGCTTCCCTGTTTGAGACGATGGGAAACATGAATACCCTGCCCGCTGTTTTGGCCGCATGGTCGCCGGACCTGCTCTTCGGCCTGATCGGCGGATACCTCCTGTTGCGCACGCCAACATAGAGCTGTTGTCCAGCATTGACTACAATAAAAACTGAAAGGCATTCCCGCGCTATGTGGCAAAATCTGCGTCCCCTGTTTCCATATATGCGGCGATATCGCCGCGGATTTATCGCCGGGGGCTTTTTCGCCATTTGCAGCAACGCCATCTGGGTGCTGTTTCCACAGGTGATTCGCCGCGCCATTGACGACATGACGCGCCACTTGAGCTATCGAGGCATTCTATTCTACGCGGGGCTGCTGGTTGCAGTCGCGCTCTCGAAAGGGATTTTCCTTTTCCTCACGCGCTGGGTCCTCATCGGCATTTCGCGCGACATTGAGTACGACATACGCAACGATCTTTTCCGCACACTGGAGAGGCAGTCGCCATCGTATTTTCAGGAACATCGCACGGGTGACATCATGGCGCGCGCGACGAATGATCTGAACGCGGTCCGCATGTTGCTGGGGCCGGCGATTATGTACAGCGCCAATACGCTGCTGTTCACCATCGGCGCGCTGTTTTTCATGCTGCGCATCAGCCCATGGCTGACCCTGCTTGCATTTGTACCGTTGCCCGCCGCGAGCATTCTCGTCCAGTATTTTGGCCGTAAAATTCACGACCGCTTTGAACGCATCCAGGCCATGTACTCCGATATCTCCGCTCAGGTGCAGGAGAACGTTTCCGGCGCAAGGCTGGTGCGGGCCTTTGCACAGGAAGAAGCGGAAGTACGCGCCTTCGAGCGCGCCAATACGGAATATATTCGTCGCGCGCTTCGGTTGGTGCGGCTGATGGGGATGCTGTGGCCGACGCTGGAATTTTTGCTTGGACTGTCGCTGGTCGTAGTGCTGCTCGTCGGCGGACATGAGGTAGTTCGACATCGGATTTCTGTTGGCGCATTTGTCGCCTTCACTACATATATGACCATGTTGACCTGGCCTGTCATTGCGCTGGGGTGGGTGGTCAACCTGGTGCAGCGTGGGACGGCTTCCGTGCGGCGGATTCATGAAATCCTTATCGCCGAACCATCCATCTCCGACGCGACTCTGCCCACGAAGCAGCCCGCGGCCACAAAAGTTCGCGGCGAAATTGAGTTTCGCAATCTGACATTTGCCTTTGATAACACCGCTACCCCTGTGCTGCAAAATATTAACTTGCGCATTCCAGAAGGCAGCAGCGTTGCCATCGTCGGGCCAACAGGCTCCGGCAAAACCACTCTGGTCAGCCTGATTCCACGTCTGCTCGAAGCAGAACGCGGCATGATATGCATGGATGGCCGCTCGGTCATGGATTTCCCGCTGGCGACGCTGCGGCAGTCCGTCGGCTTTGTGCCGCAGGAGACATTTCTCTTCAGCGAGACGATTCGCGAAAACGTAGGGTTCGGCGCGCCGAATGCTACCGAAGAAGCGATCCTCGAAGCCGCCCGAGCAGCACATATTCGCGATGAAATTCTTGGATTTCCCAAAGGCTTCGATACACTCGTCGGCGAGCGCGGCATTACGCTGTCTGGCGGACAGAAGCAGCGCGCGGCCATCGCGCGCGCGCTGGTTCGCGATCCTCGCATTCTGATTTTGGACGATGCTCTGTCCAGCGTCGATACCTACACCGAGGAGCGCATTTTGCACGAATTGGCGGAAGTCATGCGCGGTCGCACCACAATTTTTATTTCGCACCGCGTGTCCACCGTGCGCCACGCGGACCAGATCGCCGTGCTAGTCCGTGGCAGCATCGTCGAACTGGGTACGCATGACGAACTGGTCGCGCGCAATGGCTACTACACCCAACTGCATGAGAAACAGATGTTGGAAGAGGAACTCGCGGTCGTCGGATAACTTCGATCGCAAAAGATACCGGGGTGGGCCTCATCTCGATTTGAGATGTCGGTTTTCTCTGAAGCAAAACTCAGGGAATTCCCAGTGTTTTCACAATGACGCGTTTGTGGCGCTGCCCATCGAACTCCGCGTAAAAGACGCGTTGCCAGGTTCCCAGATCCAGCTTGCCAGCCGTAATCGGCAATGTCGTTTCGTGGTGCAGCAGCAAGGATTTTAAATGAGCATCCCCGTTGTCTTCTCCTGTCTGGCGATGCTTGTAATCTGCCCGCGCAGGGGCCAGTTTCTCAAGCCATTCCATAATGTCTTCGATCAGGCCATCTTCCAGATCGTTGACGTAGATTGCGGCGGTGATATGCATGGGAGACACAAAACACAGGCCGTCCTGAATCCCGCTCCGTTGGACAACTTGCTCCACAAGAGGAGTGATGTGTACAATTTCTCGCCGCTGCTCCGTATGCATGTGCAGATATTCCGTGTGTGCCTTCATGGGACATAGAATACTCATAGAAACTGATAAGCGGCCAATCTATGCGATCCAGTCTGCCAACAATAACCGAGAAGATGGCCGTAGCCAGCAACTTCCCAGAGCCGGACCAGCCTTTGCGCGCCATGTACTCCGCCCTGCTGGCTGCTTATGGAACGCGCCAATGGTGGCCTGCCGACACGCCGTTTGAAGTGATACTGGGTGCTTTTCTAACACAAGCGACTGCCTGGCGCAGTGTGGAACGATCCATTGCAAATCTGCGTGCTGCCGGGCTGCTCACAGTCGAAGGCATACGAACAATCACAGAAGAAGCATTGCGCAAAGTGATCCGACCTTCAGGCTTTGTAATGCGCAAGGCCGCTTCCATAAAAACCTTCGTTCGATTTTTAGATGAGCACTACTGCGGCTCGCTCGAACAGATGGCGAAACAAACCACCGCAGTCCTGCGCCCTCAACTTCTGGCGCTTCCGGGTGTCGGCCCTGAGACCGCCGACGCGATTCTGCTCTATGCGCTGGGCCATCCTGTTTTTGTTGTCGATGAATACTTTCGGCGCGTTGTCACCCGCCATGAATTGCTGTCTGCAAATGCCCGATATACGGACATGCAATCCCTGGGCGATCGCGCAATCGCAAGTACAACTCGCGAAGAAACTGCTCGCCATGGGAATGAACTTCACGCCTTGATTGTCGAGGTCGGCAAGCAGCATTGCGGCACCGTTCCTCGCTGCGAAGGCTGCCCACTCCTGCCCTTTCTTCCCTGACAATCAGAGAAAAACACGTATACTTTCGTTGCGCGACTACGGTTGCAGAATCGTCTATCGAAAAGGAAGATTCCATGAAAATCTCTTGTGCTTTCAGTACTGTTGCCGCCTTCGGATTACTGGCTAGCGGTCTTGCATTTGCCCAACCCACTACGATGAAGGGTGTAGTTAGCGACCAGATGTGCGGTGCCAAACACATGATGGACGGAGGCGCTGCGAAATGCACCCGCGAATGCGTCAAGATGGGTTCCCCCTACGTCCTGGTCGTCGGAAGCAAAGTGTACACACTCAAGGGCCACGCCAAAGAACTCTATAACCTGGCAGGAAAAAACGTCGTCGTTAAAGGCACACTCTCTGGGACAACGCTCGACGTTTCCTCCATTACTCCGGGGAATTAACTCTTTACTCCAGCTAGTGTCATGCGAGCAGCAGGGTAAATGGTACTCTGCTGCTTTACCTCATTCATGCCTCTCACGCTCTACGTCGCGACAAGCAACCCTGGCAAGCTGCGTGACTTCGACGCCAGTGCGCAAGCGTGTAGGCCCGATGCAGTCTTCCTCCCGCTACCGGGATTGCAGGATATTCCGACGCCGACGGAAGATGCGTTTACGTTTGCAGAGAATGCCCGCAGCAAGGCGCTTGCCTACAGTCTTTACGCACCCGATCGCATCGTATTGGCGGATGATTCAGGTCTGGAGGTGGACGCCCTTGACGGCGCGCCGGGCGTCCGGTCCGCCCGCTATGCCGACGACGCTGGCTTCTCTTCCGAGTCCGGACTAAGTTCAGACGCCCGCAACAATCTTTTTCTGCTGGAAAACCTTCGCGGCCTTCCCACCGCAATACGCACGGCGCGCTACCGCTGCGCTCTGGCTGCTGCTCGCAACGGGCAATGCATCGCTGAAGCCGAGGGGTCGGTCGAAGGAATCATTTTAGAGAGTCCGCGCGGTAAGGGTGGATTTGGTTACGACCCGCTGTTTTATTTGCCGGAGTTGCAACGGACAATGGCGGAGATCAGCCTACAGGAAAAATTCCGAATCAGCCACCGTGGCCGCGCGGCCCGTGGCCTGCTGCTGCAATTCGCCGATTGAAGATAGTCGTCCAGCCGGGGCCTATATAAAATTTCAGCTACGATTTGTGCTGTACTCGGCAACCGGAGCAATGGTCGCTTCCGCGTCTTCGCGTTTACTGCAACTGGCGTGCAGATAATCGCGGTTCATAGTAGCGATCACTTCCAGCGGAATCTCCTTGGGGCACGCGGCAGTGCATTCGCCAATGTTGGTGCAACTGCCAAAGGGTTCGGCGTTCATTTGCGCGACCATGTTCAGCGCACGACGATCGCGCTCCGGCTTGCCTTGCGGCAAAATTCCGAGATGGGTGATTTTGGCCCCGGTAAATAGCGCCGCGGAGGCGTTCGGGCAGGCGGCCACGCAGGCCCCGCAGCCGATGCAGGCGGCAGCGTCCATGGCGCGGTCCGCGATTTCCTTGCCCACAAGATGAGTATTGCCGTCTGGGGCCTGACCGGTCGAGACGGAAATATAGCCGCCAGACTCGATAATGCGATCAAAGGCGCGACGATCGACGATGAGATCTTTGATGGAAGGAAAGGCAGCAGCGCGCCACGGTTCGATGACCAATTCCTGGCCGTCTTTGAAGTGCCGCATGGTCAACTGGCAGACCGTCGTTGCGCACTCGGGGCCGTGCGCTACGCCGTTGATCATAAAGCCGCAGGAGCCGCATATACCTTCGCGGCAGTCGTGCTCAAAAGCAACAGGCTCCTGACCTTTCTCAGTCAACGTTTCGTTCAGCACATCCAGACATTCGAGCATCGACATCTCAGGATCGACATTGTCCATCGTGTAGCTGATGAATGCTCCCGGCTCTTTGCGGGTATTCTGGCGCCAGATTTTCAGTTTTAATTTCATTACTTGTAGCTCCTCTGGCTGGGATGAACGTAGTGGAATTCCAACGGCTCCTTTGTAAGTTCAGGAGGACTGTCGGGACCGCGATAGCCCCAGGCCGCCACGTAGGAATAGTGTTCATCGTCGCGCTTGGCTTCGCCGTCGGGGGTCTGGTATTCCTCGCGGAAGTGCCCACCGCAGGATTCATTCCGCTGGAGAGCGTCGATGCACATCAACTCGGCCAGTTCGAAGAAATCGGCGACGCGGCCAGCTTTTTCCAGACTCTGGTTTAAATCATCGCCGCTACCTGGGACGGTGACGTTCTGCCAGAACTCCTCGCGCAACGTCCGGATTTGCTGAATCGCTGATTCGAGTCCCTCTGCCGTGCGCGCCATGCCGCAGTAATCCCATACGATTTTCCCAAGCTCGCGATGGAAAGAATCGATAGTTCGCTTGCCCTTGATCGCCAGCAGCTTGTCCGTCCTTTGCTGGACGGAGGCAACGACGCTTTGAACTTCACTGTGCGACTCGTCCACCTTCTTGAACTTGTTCGTCGCCAGATAATTTCCCACCGTGTAGGGAACGACGAAGTAGCCGTCCGAAAGCCCCTGCATCAACGCGCTGGCCCCTAAGCGATTGGCCCCGTGATCTGAGAAATTGGCCTCGCCCAGCACGAACAGGCCGGGGATGGTGCTCTGCAACTGGTAGTCCACCCACAGGCCGCCCATAGTGTAGTGCATGGCGGGATAGATGCGCATGGGCACCTTGTACGGGTTCTCGTCCGTAATGCGCTGGTACATATCGAACAGGTTTCCATAACGCTCGCGAATTGTTTTCTCGCCCAGCCGGTTGATGGCGTCGGAAAAATCAAGGTAAACGCCGAGTCCCGTCTTTCCCACTCCGCGACCCTCATCGCAGACTGCCTTCGCGTTGCGCGAGGCCACATCGCGCGGGACAAGATTGCCAAAGCTTGGATAGCGCCGTTCGAGATAATAATCGCGCTCGTCTTCCGGAATTTCATTCGGCGAACGCTGGTCGCCTTTCGTCTTCGGCACCCAGATGCGTCCGTCGTTGCGCAGCGACTCGCTCATCAGCGTGAGCTTCGACTGATAGTCGCCCGATACCGGAATGCAGGTGGGGTGAATTTGCGTAAAGCAAGGATTGGCAAAAAGCGCTCCACGCTTGTAGGCGCGCCAGCTTGCGGTCACGTTCGAACCCTTGGCGTTGGTGGACAAATAGTAGACATTCCCGTAGCCGCCGCTCGCCAGGATCACCGCATCTGCAATATGCACGCTCAGCTCGCCCGTCGCCAGATTGCGAACCACGATGCCACGCGCCTGTCCATCGATCACGATCAGGTCAAGCATCTCCGCGCGCGGAATCATTGTGACCGTCCCGGTGTGGACCTGACGTTCGAGCGCCTGATACGCGCCCAGAAGAAGTTGCTGGCCCGTCTGGCCGCGCGCATAAAAAGTGCGTGAGACCTGAGCGCCGCCGAAGGAGCGATTCGTCAGCGCGCCGCCGTATTCGCGCGCGAACGGCACACCCTGTGCCACGCATTGGTCGATGATGTTGACGCTGATCTGCGCCAGACGATAAATATTGGCCTCGCGCGCGCGGAAGTCGCCGCCCTTGACCGTGTCGTAAAACAGGCGATAAATGCTCTCGCCGTCGTTCGGATAATTTTTCGCTGCGTTGATGCCGCCCTGCGCCGCGATGGAGTGCGCGCGACGCGGCGAGTCCTGGAAGCAAAAGCATTTTACTTTGTAGCCCAGTTCCCCGAGCGACGCAGAAGCGGACGCCCCTGCGAGGCCAGAACCTACGACGATGAGGGAATGCTTTCGTTTGTTGGCGGGATTGACCAGCTTCATGTCGAAACGGGCCTTGTCCCACGCCTGCT
>JAJYGR010000287.1 GCA_021790655.1 Acidobacteriota bacterium
GCTTGGGCTGCATTGTTTTTCCCCGGTTTCCAAGACATTTGTCATGCCTTCAGGGAAATTCTAGAGCAACCAACGCCGCCTTTCATCAGGTTTTATACGGGTCTTGTTGGTTTTTCAGGATCGACTAATCTAGTACGGACAGAAGGGAACTTGCCTTTTACCGAACACCTGCCAACATAAGTGTTGCGGCTACTTTACGTTTAATCCTTCGTATCAAGGAATTGGAGGATTATCGCATTAGGAGTTGAAGCTACCGTAAGTGTCCCAGGGGGCTTCGGCTCGAAGTTCGGTGCGAGGAATGGTGGGAACGCAAGATACACTGGCCGGTTGGGGAAATCGCGGTGAATTAAGTGAAATTCACTTACTGCAGAGGGCCCATTGTCAATTTCTCGAATAATGTGACGTTGGGAATAATAGAGTGGGACCGCTGACACCAATGGAGCCATTACTATGGAACCAGGTTCAGTCGAAGCACGTATCGCCAGAGAATATTGCACAAGTCCTTCTGGACTGTATCCATCAGAAATGTGTGGAGTTGGAAGTAAGACAAGTTGAATCGCCGCCAGAGCCACAAACGCTCCAACCTTGATTGCAGCCGTCCGTGATTGCGTTGTCCGCAGACAAACAGTTGCTGACCAAGCAAGAGCAAGCGCAGCGAGCGGAGCGGCAATCACAAACTCGAATTCATGACGCGCCATATGGTTAGGCATTGCAAAGCACCAGATAAGCCAAGGTGCAGAGAGTGCCGCGAGCAGGAGAGCAGACTTGCGTGTTCGAGATGAGAATAACTGAAAAATTGCCGCAAGACCAAGTGGGCCTATCATCCACACATTGTTCAGCAGCATTCGGTGAATTTGTTCTGTAAAAGCGATTGAGATTTGCTGACTATTGGGCGATATGCGCGAGTGGACGGTAGATAACCCCATGTAAAATTTTGCCGCTTGAAGTGTATCGATAGCAGCACCGGGGCTGACAAGAAGAAAAAGTACAGCAATGCTGATGACTCCCATCGAAGCACCAAGAGTAGCCCATGTGGCAGCAAAGCGCAGATCTCTTACCCAGATCGTCGCGATCCAAAGCCCGATCACCACCAGGACGATTTCCCAGGAAGACAGGACGCCAAAAAAGAGAATGGTGGCTCCAAGTCGCAGGCGGTTGGAGTAAAAGCATACGAGCGCCGCAACGAAAAATAGCATGCCAAGCGCTTGCTGGTCCACCAAGTGGCCGAATTGCACTACGACAGGAAGCGTCAGCCAGAAATAGCCAGCAAGAGCACCGCCGACAGTCCCAAGCCAAAGTTGTCCCAAACGCAAGACGAGCAATGCGGTCGCAACCAATACGCCCAACATGAAGAGGTGTGAGACTTGTTCCGTGGATCCGAAGAATCGGAAAAAGATGCTCAGCAGAATAGGTAGAAGCGGCGGCCAGTGTGTGTAGAAATCGTTTGCACCTAGAGGAGGGTTGTTATTTACCGGCACCCCATGAAGATGGAATACGCCCTTTGTGGCGAATGTACGGGCTGCGGTAGCTACGTCTGCGCTGACAAATGCGTGCGGATATATAAACGGCGAGGCAGCAGACTCAATGCCTCGTACTGTCGTCACCACCAATGCAATAACGAATAGTAGGAGCGTGACTATCGGTAAGTATCGCGAAGCGGATGGTGAAGGTGATTTGTCAGCCTCGACGACTTGTGACGCATATACACTCACTCGGGCTTGTTTCCCCGCAGGAAGATCGCGTAAGTAGAGGCGTTGGATCATCTTCAGCAGCTATAGTGCAGTTGGTAAGCCTAAACCGCTCCCAACGCGTCTCTTTTGAAGCGATCATACCATCAAAAGATCAAATAGGCTCAGGGAGGAATCATGGCGAACGATGCCCCCAGTGGTTGGGGTTCAATGATCGGTAACCACATTGAGTTGCGTATTTGGAAATTTATCTCGGCAATACTTTATGCTTTCGTTTGAAATCGCACTAAAGACCGAAAAAAGCCTATTGAAATCCGCAGAAAAGCGGCCTATAACCAGAATCCAAAGCGTTTTTCGGGGAAGGCTCCGGGACATCGGAAAGCTGGAACAGAAGGTGCAGAAAATGGCAGGCTCAACTCGCACAAAAGCGACCGGAACAGGGACCATACTCTCCTCTGCCGAGACACACGCAGCGCATTGGGGAGTTCGTGAAGTCATGGACATTCGCCAGGCGGCGGAGTATCTCGGCATCAGCCCGGACAGTCTGTACAAATACTCGTCGGAAAACTTTATCCCTGCGTTTAAGCTCGGCAATCGCTGGCGCTTCAAACGGTCATTACTGGAGAACTGGATGGAGCGGCAAAGCTCTCTCCACCAGTCCCACGCGCGCGAGAAGAACATCAAGCCGAAGCAGAAAAAGCCTGTGGGCAAAGTGCGCTGATCTTCGTCCAGACGCTCCCTGTGGCGTTTGGGATGGGAGCGGAAGTCACCCGCGGGCCGTTCGTCGCGAGGAAAGATGAGACGACGATTGCTACAACTGGGGAGGCTATCCCAACACTTAGAAAATCGAAGAACTCTCCTCAACTGGCTCCGCAAACCGAAATACAAGGGTTGAATTGTCCCAATTCTGCCCTGGTTATCCACACTTCCACATCCTTTCCTGTAGAACTGCACCACTTATGCGCCTTGCGGCAGGGTGTTGAGAAACCTACACTGAGCAAGTCCGTGAGATTCCATCTCCGCAAGATCGCCTCTTTCTCTGTTCGGGAAGAAAATGCCAAAACAAGTCTTCCGCCAAGTCCTGATTCTGCAACGAGTTCCAAGAGTAATACAATAAGTAGTGGTATCTGCTTGACATGCACTACTAACAGCGGTATTTTCCCTCTACGGGCTTTTCCCTAACCAATCAGCGTGCAAGGCCTAGGATGCACTTTGGGGAGATGGGAACCCGTACTGCGATGTTCAGTCGCAAGCAAAGTATGCAAAGCGGTGCTCTTTTTCCAGTGGGTAGATTTTGCCCCTGGGAGTGGCGTCGCATGATTGAAGAGATGCAGCAAAGTCGCCGGTATGAGATTGAACCGATTCCAATCTTTGAGACGATGAGTTGAAATCAACAACCCGAACTTAGCATTTCAGGAGTCATTCCAGATGGCCGATATCAGCAAGACGCAAACCACGCACTCTTCCGGCAAAACCGCACAATCTGCCGTTTCTTTCAGCGCCTCTTCCGGGAGCGTTGGATTCCACACCGGGTTGCAATTCGAACGTTTTTTTAGCCGCCCGGATGTTTCTCCTTACGATGAAATCCAGTGGGAGCGCCGCACAGCGTCCATCGTGGACTCCAAGGGAAACACGATCTTCGAGCAAAAAGATGTTGAGGTTCCGGCCGACTGGTCGATGACCGCAACCAACATTGTGGCCAGCAAATATCTGCATGGACAGATCGATACGCCGCAGCGCGAGACCGGCGTCCGCCAACTCATTACGCGTGTGGCCGAGACGATCCGCGACTGGGGCATGGAGGGGGGCTATTTCCGCACGCCGGAAGACGCCGCCATCTTCTATGACGAGTTGGCTCACATGTTGCTGAACCAGAAAGTGGCCTTCAATTCGCCGGTCTGGTTCAACGTGGGCTGCGACCGGCTGGAACCCAATTCCGACGCGCAGAACTGGCACTGGAACCCGCACACCTGCGCGGTCGAGTTCTCCGTTACCGGCTATCGCAGTCCGCAGTGCTCGGCCTGCTTCATCAACTCAGTCAAGGACTCACTCGACTCGATCCTGACGCTGGCGAAGACCGAAGGTATGTTGTTTAAGTGGGGCTCGGGCACGGGGACGAACCTTTCCACCATTCGCGGCTCTGCGGAGAACCTCTCCGGTGGCGGCGTGGCAAGTGGCCCATTGAGTTTCATGCGCGGTTTCGATGCCTTCGCGGGCGTCATCAAGTCCGGCGGCAAGACGCGCCGCGCGGCCAAGATGGTCATCCTGAATATCGACCATCCGGACATCGTCGATTTCATCGAGTGCAAATCGAAGGAAGAGGCCAAGGCCTGGACGCTGATGCGCGCGGGCTACGACGGCTCCGGCCCGGACTCGGAAGCCTTTACATCGATCTTCTTCCAAAACGCCAACAACTCCGTGCGCGTGAACGACGAGTTTATGCGCGCCGTTGAAAACGATGGCGAATTTACCACGCACACGGTCAAGGATGGCGCGCCGCTCCAGACCTACCGGGCACGCGATCTGATGCACAAGATCGCGGAGAACACCTGGCATTGCGGCGATCCCGGCATGCAGTACGACACCACCATCAACAAGTGGCACACCTCGAAGAACACGGGCCGCATCAACGCTTCCAACCCCTGCTCGGAGTACATGTTCCTGGATGATTCCGCGTGCAACCTGGCCAGTTTCAATTTGATGAAGTTTGCAACTCCGACAGGCACATTTGATATTCCTGCCTATCGCCATGCGGTCGATGTGCTCATCACGGCCATGGACATTCTGGTCGATAACTCCGGCTATCCGACGGAAGCGATTGGCGGCAACTCGCATGACTATCGCCCGCTGGGTCTGGGTTACGCCAACCTGGGCGCGCTGCTGATGGCCTGCGGTCTGCCGTATGACTCCGACGCTGGCCGCGACTTTGCCGGCTGCCTGACGGCGATCATGTGCGGTCAGGCGTATCTGCAATCCTCGCGCGTAGCGGAGCAGTGTGCCCCGCTTGCTCCTGCAACGTCGCTGACGCAGTCGACCGATCGCACCGGAGGAGCTTGCCCGGGCTTTTATGTGAATCGTGAGCCATTTCTTGACGTCATTCGCATGCACAGGGCGGAAGTCAACAAGATTGGCCGCTCCCTCACCAGCTCCGAGCCGTTCAGCGTGCCACATCTCGACGAACTGATCGAAGCCAGCCGCGATTGCTGGGACAAGGCGCTGGCGCACGGAGAAAAACACGGCTATCGCAACTCGCAAGTCACTGTACTCGCGCCTACTGGGACCATAGGCTTCATGATGGACTGCGACACTACCGGCGTCGAACCGGACCTGGCGCTGGTCAAATACAAGAAACTCGTCGGCGGCGGCATGATCAAGATCGTGAACAACACGGTCCCTGAAGCGCTGTTCAAACTGGGCTACGACAACGAATGTTCAAACTGGGCTACGACAACGAAGCTGTGAATGCAATCGTCAGCTACATCGACGCTACCGGCACGATTGAAGGCGCGCCGGGGTTGAAGCCCGAGCATCTGCCCGTCTTCGATTGCAGCTTCAAGGCATCGAAGGGTACGCGCAGCATCCATTACATGGGCCACATTCGCATGATGGCCGCGGCGCAGCCGTTTCTGTCGGGCGCGATTTCAAAGACGGTGAACCTGCCGAACAATGCCAGCGTCGATGACATTGCGGAGGCTTACATTGAGTCGTGGCGTCAGGGTCTGAAGGCTGTGGCCGTGTATCGCGATGGTTCCAAGGGTACCCAGCCGCTGAATGTGACCGACTCCGAAAGCAGTGGTGGTAACTCCGCCCTGGATGCGGTCGCCGAGCAGCTCTTGAGCAACATCGCGCGCCTGCCCATGGATGCAGCCGCTGTGGAAACACTTGCTGCGCAGCTTGCGGCGAAGTTGCGGCGAAGCCCACGGAAAAAGTCCATATGCCTGCATCGAGCCTGGAAACGCTGGCGCGCGCTACCGTGCAGAACGCGGCGTCTGTCGTGCTGACGCAACAGGACCCCAACGCTCCGCCGCGCACCGTGCGCCATCGCCTGCCGGGAGAGCGGGCTTCACTGACGCACAAGTTCTCCATCGCCGGACATGAAGGCTACATCACCGTGGGCATGTATCCCAACGGTCAGCCGGGAGAAATTTTTATCAAGATGGCGAAGGAGGGATCGACCGTCAGCGGCCTGATGGACGCGTTCGCCACCGCTATTTCGCTCTCGCTGCAACATGGCGTGCCGCTCAAGGTGCTGTGCGAGAAGTTCGCGCACACTCGCTTTGAGCCTTCCGGCTGGACCGGCAATGAGCAGATCGGTTTTGCCAAGTCGATCATGGACTACATCTTCCGCTGGCTACAGTTGCGTTTCCTTTCCGGGACGCAGCTCACGCTTTTCGCAGGGATGGCGCAGCAGGCTACAGGCGCAAC